>JAHKKJ010000115.1 GCA_020027655.1 Deltaproteobacteria bacterium
CACTCTTTAGATCGCCCCGACGTAGCGCAGAACGGACATCGTCCAACTTGTAGGCATCCTCCAACGACAAGTACGGCGACCAACCTTCGTCGGTCTCGATGAGTTCAACATCAACTTCGGCTACGTATTGTCCCTCGTGAACTAGTTTTGTATGGCGCTTTTTTCTCATGCTTTTCTCCTCGTAAAATCTTCAGACCACAATTCAGGATCAGGTCTGTACGCAGTCACGACAACCGCCGGTGACGATAAATCTTTCGGAATTCCCCAAACCACGTGGATCGGTTGCTAGTTGAAATCTTTTTGCTGTACAAGCACACGTGGCCCTTTGCCATATGTGGGATAGTCTTCAACCACGATGCCGTCGAAAACCCCTGCCAGGACTTCCTTAGCGAGAATGTTTTCGTCAGACATCTCATCGTAGCCGTGGTCCCGATATCCTTACTTCCGTGCGCTGAACCAGAGCACGAACCTTGTCGAAGGTTCTACTCATGCTGATGAGAGTTTACCCTGAGCGCCATCGCCCCAGCAAGTGCAACAGTGGAGCGAGATTACCGTCTTTTGGACGGAGAACCATAGGATGCGAATCGAGGAAGAGGTGTTTACACGGCTTGACGAAGAGCTAGAATCCTTTTGACCTTATCCGGAACATCGGCGACGCCTAAAAGGTCGCTGATAATGGCTGCGGAATCGGCGCCGGCTTGCCAGACTTCGGCAACGTTGGCCTCGGTGATGCCGCCGATGGCAACGATGGGGATCTTGACCGCTGCACGAACTCTGCGCAGCATTTCCAAACCGCGTGCGCTGTAGCCGGTTGCTTTCGTCGTGGTCCCGAACATCGGGCCGAAGCCGATGTAGTCGGCGCCGTCGCGTTCGGCTTCTCGTGCCTGTTCCAGTTCGTGGGTCGAGACGCCGATCATTTTGTCACCCATCAACTTTCTCGCGGCGTGCAGGGGTAAGTCCTCCTGTCCGAGATGTACGCCGTCGGCCTCGCACGCAAGCGCGATGTCCACGCGGTCGTTAACGATCAGCCTGCAGGCGTATGATCGAGTGAGTGTGCGCGTGGCACACGCGAGTCGGAGAAAGTCCACGGGGATCATCGCCTTGGCCCGCAATTGAAGGAGCTTGATACCGCCTTCCAGTAGCTCGCGGAGCACGGTCTCGTTGGCGCGGCCCTTGGTTTGCTCGGGATCGAGAATGGCGTAAAGCGGCGGCGGCTGCAGCCTTCGTGAAGGCAGGGACATGAAGCGGTTAGCTGCTTTCTCTCTTGACCTCAATCCGCAGGTCGACGATCTTCTTGCGCAGGGTGTTGCGGTTGATGCCGAGAATCTGCGCCGCGCGGATTTGATTCCCGCGAGTTTTCTTGAGCGTCAGCTCAATCAACGGCCGTTCGATTCTCTCGATCACTAATGAGTAAAGATTATCCAAATCCACGTCGCCGGTTCGGCGAAAGTAGTCTTCGAGCTTGTGGCGGATAATCTCTTCGAGGGACAACTGATCCACCTCCAAGTTAGCGACCGCGGGTTTGTTCTGCAGGGTGAAATCTTTGGGAAACAGGATGGGGCCGGAGGAGAGCACGGCGGCCCTGATCAGCGTGTTCTCCAGCTCGCGAACGTTGCCGGGCCAAGAGTGCTCTTCCAAAAGTTTCTGCGCTTCCGGAGAAATGCCGGAGATCTGAATCCCCATCTCGCGGTTGATTTTGTCGATGAAGTAGCTGATCAAGAGTGGAATGTCGCCCCTGCGCTCACGCAACGGCGGCAGGTAGATCGGGATCACTTTGAGACGAAAGTAGAGATCTTCACGGAAGCGTTTCTCTTTGACCGCTCTCTCCAGGTCTTGGTTTGTGGCTGCCAGAATCCGAACATCGGCCTTCAACACGTCCCTGCCGCCGATACGGCTATACTCGCGATCCTGTAAGACTCTAAGGAGTTTCGTTTGCAGCTCCACCGGGATATCGCCCACTTCGTCGAGGAACAGCGTCCCTCCCTCGGCCAACTCGAATTTGCCGATGCGTCGATCCAAGGCGCCGGTGAAGGCGCCCCTTTCATGACCGAAGAGCTCGCTTTCCAACAGGTCACGGGGGATGGCTGCGCAATTGATAGGGACAAACGGCTGATTCCAACGCGGCGAATTATAATGAATCGTCTTGGCGACCAGCTCCTTACCCGTACCGCTCTCCCCCTGAATTAAAATCGTGGCGTGGGTATCGACCACCTGCCCGATGGTCTTGTAGACCTTCTGCATGTTGGAGCTCGTGCCAATGATATTGACACCGGGCTCAAAAC
Organism: Deltaproteobacteria bacterium; assembly: GCA_020027655.1. Lineage (GTDB taxonomy): Bacteria > Desulfobacterota > Binatia > UBA9968 > UBA9968 > DAIRFP01. The sequence goes on from JAHKKJ010000115.1 coordinate 2,283, forward strand.
GTTTTTTCACTTCTTCTTTGAGCTCCCGGAAGTCCCGGCTCAACTTGCGGCTATCGATGGCCCGTTTGACCAGGACCAAGACCTCGTCAAGATCAAAGGGCTTGGTAATATAATCAAAGGCGCCGTTCTTCATGGCGCCAATGGCATTGCGCATAGTGTTCTGGGCGGTCATCAGGATCATCGCGGTATCGACGCCCGCTTCTTTGATTTCTTTCAACAAGGCCAGACCATCCGCATCGGGCAATTTAATGTCCATCAGCGAAACGTCGAAATGCGTTTCCGTGAGTAACTGGCGCGCCGTGTTACCATTGGCCGTGGTTTGCACCCAATAGCCTTCGTTTTCGAGGGCCTTCTTCAGCACAAAGCGCAACGATTCTTCGTCTTCCGTAACCAGGATCTTTCCTTGATCCATAATGCTAATTTGCCACCACCAGAGAAATCCTGAAGGTGGTTCCTTTGCCTTCTACGCTCTCGACGCGGATGAGCCCGCCGTGCTCCTTGACGATTCGATAGCAGACCGCGAGCCCGAGACCGGTTCCGCTGTTCTTCGTGGTAAAGAAAGGGGAGAAGATATGGGGCAGGTCTTCCTCTTTAATTCCGACTCCCTCATCCTCGATGTCCACCCAAATCAGCCGGCTGCGGTCGCTTCCTTGACCGCGGATGTGAAAGTCGGTTTCCACCCTTGTCGTCACGGTCAAGGCGCCGCCTCCGTTCATCGCTTGAAATGCGTTTTTCACCAGGTTGAGAAAAACTTGCGTCAGTTGTGCTCGGTCGCCGCGGATCGGCGGCAGGCTGGGATCGAAGCGTTTCTTGACAGTGATGCTCAGCTCGTTCGCCGCTTGCGTTTCCAGCAATAGAACATCATCCAAAACCTCGTGGATATTTACGGGCGCGAGGTCCAGTTTTGTCGGGCGGGAGAGATCAAGCAGCTGCTCGATGAGTTTGTCCACCCGATCGACTTCGCGAATCATGATGTTGGCAAATTCCAGCAACGATGAATCGCGATCCAGGGAGCGTTTCAACAACTGAGCAGCGCCCTTGATGCCTCCCAAGGGGTTGCGAATTTCATGGGCCAAGCCGGCAGCCAGGGTCCCGACCATGGCTAGACGATCGGCCCGTTTGAGATCTTCCTCTAGTACTTTCCGATGCTTCAGATCCCGTAGGACGAGGATGCTACCTAGAAAATTGCCGTGACGGTCCTGCAGAGGAGAAACCGTGAGGCTGACCGGCACCTTATGTCCCCAACGCGTCACCAGCTCACCTTCGCCCCGCGTGCTTTCTTGTCGCGGTGGCTGACTCTTCTTGACCAGTTCGATGAGCCAATGCTCCCGCTTGAAGAGTTGGATGACGGGTTTTTGTATAGCTTGAGACTCAGAAAGTTCCGTAAGCATCTCGGCAGCTTCATTGAAGTAAGAGACCTTTCCATCCCGATCCGCGGTGATGACGCCGTCTTCCAGGCCGGCAAGGATCTGCTCCCAGGAGATTTTGGACGGTGACTGTTTGCCGTGAAGGTTTAAGACTTTCATGCGAGAAACATGCGTGAATTCGGAAAATCATAGCAAATCTACCTCGGCAAGCAAACGCATCACCCGGCGGCCCTCGGGCCTTGCAAATGCAGCCGTCGCTGTGGTAAAAAATTCTTACACTTTAGGAGTTTACACTCGAAGTGGGCTTTGCCCGCTTTTTTTGTTTTTGGGACTTGGAATTCCGATGGATCCGACCTTAATGCGAGTCTGGCAGCTCGCGGCCCCGCTAGTCGAGGGCGAGGGAATGGAGATTGTGGATATCGATTTTCGGCACGAGGGAAGCCGCGGCGGGCGAGTGCTGCGGCTGTATCTGGACAAAGAGGGCGGACCCAACATGGATGACCTGAGCCGGGTAAGCCGGCAGTTGAGCGAGCTGCTGGACGCTCAAGATACGATTGATGGTGCCTATACCCTGGAAGTTTCATCCCCGGGCATCAATCGCCCGCTCAAGAAACCGGCGCATTTTGCGCGATTTGTCGGCAAGCGAATTCGCGTTCGCACCCGGGATTTGATCGATGGCCGGAGATCGTTTCTGGGAATTCTGGGCCAGGTCGTGGAAGACAGTGTGATCTTAACCCAAGAAGGGAAATGTTATCAGATTCCATTTTCGATGATTGAAAAGTCGAATTACGAGCACGATTGGAGCGCTTAATATGCAGCAGGATCTCAATCGAGTCATTGAACAAGTAAGTAAAGAAAAAGGCATCGACAAGTCTATCCTCATCAGCGCTTTGGAAAATGCCATGATCTCCGCGGCCAAGAAGACTTTCGGTCATCAGCGGAAGATCGAGGCCCAATTCAATCCTGAGATCGGCGAGGTGGAGCTCTTCGAGGCCAAGACTGTGGTGGAAAACGTGCAAGATCCGGCCGTGGAGGTGACCCTGCAGGAAGCCCGAGAGGCTCTTGATCCGGATGCCGAGATCGGCGATGAGCTCCTGAGCAAACTGGACTCGAGCATGTTCGGCCGCATTGCCGCACAGGCGGCCAAACAAAACATTGTCCAGCGCGTTCGGGATGCGGAGCGGGAGATTATCTATAATGAGTTTAAGGGGCGGGAAGGACAGTTGGTCAATGGCATTGTGCAGCGCTTCGAGAAGCGCAACATTATTGTGAACCTTGGACGCACCGACGCCATTCTCCCAGAAAAGGAGCAGGTGCCGAGGGAACGCTACCGACAGGGGGACCGGATTCGAGCCTACATCGTGAGCGTGGAGATCACGAGTCGCGGGCCGCAGATTGTTCTGTCGCGCACCCATCCTGGCATGCTCACCAAGCTTTTTGAGCAGGAAGTTCCGGAAATCTATGAAAGTATCGTCGAAGTTAAAGGTGCGGCGCGTGAGCCCGGAGGCCGGGCGAAGATCGCCGTCGTGTCCAATGATCCGGACGTCGATCCTGTAGGGGCCTGCGTCGGCATGAAGGGAACTCGGGTTCAGGCGGTGGTTCAGGAGTTACGCGGGGAGAAAATCGACATCGTTCATTGGATACCCGACCAAGCTGAATATGTGTGCCGCGCCCTGGCTCCGGCGAAAGTTTCTAAGATTATCATCGATGACGACGAACACAGCATGGAGGTTATTGTTCCCGATGATCAGCTCTCGCTCGCCATCGGTAAGAAGGGCCAAAACGTGCGCTTGGCGTCGCGCTTGACCGGCTGGCGGATCGATGTGCGTAGTGAAGCTGAGGCTGAAGAAGAGACACGCCAGGCGCGGCAGTCGATCGGCGCTATTCCCGGCATCAACGACTTTGCGGCCGAGCTCCTATACCAAGCCGGATTCAAGTCTGCCGAGGAAGTGGCCGACAGTGAATTGGAAGAGATCCTCGATGTCGAAGGTGTCAGCAAAGATAAAGCTGAGTCACTGTACAAGTCCGCCAAGGAATACGTGGCCGAGAAACGGAAGAAGGAACAAGAGGCGCAAGCCGCAGCACAAGCAGCGGCGGCCGCTGCCAGCGAAGTGCAGCCGGCGGAGGAAAAACAACCCCAAGAATCCTAGGTGCGCCTTTGTCGAAACGAGGCCATCGTCCGCAACGGACATGCCTGGGCTGTGGTGCGAGGGAAGAGCAGAATAAATTGATTCGCCTGATGGTTGGAGAGCAGGGTGAGCTGAAAATCTCTCGGTTGGCTAACGGTCGCGGTGGATATCTCCACCCGGCTGGTTCATGTTGGCAGGCTTTTTTGCGGAAAAAGAGTCTTCATCGGGCATTTCATGTTGAAATCGGCAAGGACGTTCGGGAAAGAATAATTCGAGAATTAAGGGAGCGATACGGGGAGTAAGAGATGGGAAAAACGAGAGTCCATTTACTGGCTAAGGAGCTTGGAATCGAGGCCAAGGATCTCATCGCCCAACTTGACAAGCTGGGAATCCGCGGCCGTAAGGCTCAGAGTTCTCTGGAAGATGATGAAGTAAATCGTCTGAGGGCGGCTTTAGCGGGACAGGAAAAGCCTCAGGTCCACGTTGGCGAAGAAAAAGTTGTCGCTGACCGCGTGGTGACGGCAGGGGACGAGAACCTTGGAGAAATTCAGGCTCGGGAAACGGTGGTGGAGCGCAGAGTTCGAGCCAACGTCATTCGTCGCCGTACCAGCCGGGTCGAAGTCGTTACACCGGCGGCTGAGAGACCCGAGGCGGAAGTCGAGTCCAGCCCGGAGAAAACACCCGGCCCAGCTATCGAGGAAACCACAGCGCCGATTGGACCTGGCGAGGAATTGCCGGATCAGCTTGAGCCTCAAATTGAAATTCCGGATCAGCTAGCGGGTGAGATGGAGGCGGTTTTTCACGAAGAACCGCCCAGCGTAGAGGAGATGACAGCAGAAGCCGCGCCTTCGGCGCAGCCGGTCACCGAAGAACCCGCTCCCACCGCGGCCGTAGAAGAAAAGCCGGCACCCGTTCAGGAGGCGCCCCGCGGTGCGCGGATTCTTGGCCGCATCGATCTTAGGCGAGCAACGAGAGTCGAGCCGGCGCCGACACCCGTAGCGCGGCGTCCGGTGCCCGGCGCGCCGGCTGCGCCCTCAGTTGTTCAAACAGAGGCTTTAAGACCTGCTGGGGATGGTGAGGTGGCAAAACCACAGGGAGCTGAAGGGGAGAAACCAGCCAAGGCGGGCCGCCACAAGAAGCGCGTCGTCAAGAAACAAGATGTCTTGGAGTTTCGCGAAAAAGAGCTCCGCTCCGGGCGTATCCCAAGGAAGAAGAGGGCGCTTCCTGGCAAAGAGCAAAGAAAAACCGAGATTACAGTCCCCAGGGCAAGCAAGCGCGTTATCAAGATTTCCGAAGTCATTACCGTGGGTGACTTGGCGCGTGACATGGGCGTCAAGGCTGGAGAAGTAATTAAGAAATTAATGGGGCTTGGGATGATGGCGACGATCAATCAGGTTTTGGACGCGGATACCGCGACCCTGATTGCTTCGGAGTTCGACCATCAAGTTGAAAATGTCGCGTTCGACGCTGATAGCGCTCTTGAAGTCGAGCACCAAGTGGAAGAACAGGAGACCGCGCTAACCCCGCGGTCGCCGGTGGTCACCATCATGGGTCACGTGGACCACGGCAAGACCTCGTTACTCGATTCCATTCGCAGCACCCATGTGACGGCTCAAGAGCATGGCGGGATTACCCAACATATCGGTGCGTATCATGTGCAGGTTGACGGCCGTAGTGTGACTTTCTTGGATACTCCGGGTCATGAAGCGTTCACCGCTATGCGGGCCCGCGGCGCACAGGTGACGGATATCGTCGTTCTGGTGGTGGCGGCGGACGACGGAGTTATGCCGCAGACAGTGGAGGCGATCAACCACGCGCGCGCCGCTGAAGTGCCCATCATCGTCGCAATCAACAAGATCGACAAGCCCGACGCCAACCTTGAGCGGGTCAAAAGGGGGCTCTCGGAATACGGACTCGTATCGGAGGACTGGGGCGGCGATACGGTTCTTGCGCCGGTATCGGCCAAGACCCAAGAAGGTATTCCTAATCTACTCGAAATGCTTCTGTTGCAGGCGGACATCCTCGAGCTTAAGGCCAATCCAAATAAACTTGCCCGCGGAACTATTGTTGAAGCAAAGCTTGATCGGGGACGCGGACCGGTGGCGACCGTACTCGTGCAAGAGGGAACCTTGCACGTCGGTGATGCTTTTGTCTGCGGTGCTTTCTACGGCAAGGTGCGGGCGATGGTCGATGATCAGGGACGCAAGGTTGACGCGGCTCCGCCGTCTTTCCCGGTGGAAATTCTCGGCCTGCAGGGGGTTCCACAGGCTGGAGATTCTTTCGTCGCGGTTACCGACGAGGCAAAGGCGCGGCAGGTTGCCGAGTATCGCCAAAGTAAGCAAAGAGAAACCGAGCTGGTCAAGTCGAGTAAGGTTTCCCTCGAAGAACTTTACGATCAGATCAAAGCGGGCGATGTGAGGGAACTCCGGGTCGTCCTCAAAGCTGATGTCCAGGGCTCCGTAGAAGCTTTAACGGAAGCTTTAGGCCGGCTCTCCAGCGCCGAAGTCAAGCTCCGAGTGATCCACGGTTCCGTCGGCGGTATTACCGAGAGTGATATTCTGTTGGCGGCGGCATCCAACGCCATCGTCATCGGTTTTAATGTCCGGCCTGAAACTAAAGGCGCGACACTAGCGGCCAAGGAAGGCGTCGACCTGCGCCTGTATACGATCATTTACGAAGCCGTGGCCGATGTCCGTGCCGCGATGGAAGGTCTGCTGGAACCGACCTACCGCGAGCAAACTCAAGCGCGCGTCGAGATCCGCCGCATCTTCAATATCGCGGGCGTGGGCACTGTCGCCGGTTGCTATGTTAACGAAGGAAAAA
>JAHKKJ010000611.1 GCA_020027655.1 Deltaproteobacteria bacterium
CTGCGCCTCGGCCAACAGCCACGGGTCTTTGACCTCTGTGGTGGGCTCCTTGCCGCTGAGCACCAGCGCGACTTCGCGCGCCGCGTGGGTTTGGCAGTCGACATAGGACTCGTCGGAGTTGGCTGCCGTGTGGCAGGTGACGATGACGTTGGGCAATGTGAGAAGCTTGTGATCGGCGGGTAACGGCTCGGGGTCAGTGACATCCAACGCAGCACCCGCCAGCTCACCGGCGACCAAGGCATCGTACAACGCGTCGGAATCCACGAGACCGCCGCGGGCGCAGTTGATGAGATAGGCGGTATTCTTCATCGCTTTGAATTGAGGCACGCTGAACATTTTGCGGGTCTGCTTCGTCAGCGGCGCATGGAGGCTGATGAAGTCGGAGGTTCGAACCAGCTCATCGAACGAAACCATCCTTACGCCCATCCCTTCCGCGATCTTAGGATCGAGATAAGGATCGTAGGTCTGAACATTGAGCTTCATACCCTGGGCCCGCGGCGCCACTTGCTTGCCCACGTGACCCAAACCGACGATGCCCATGGTGCATCCCGTGATACGATAGACCCGGCCACGATAGCGGTGCAGCTCCGCGGTGTGGCGCCGCCACTTGCCGTCGTGCACGTACTGGTTCATGCGCATGAGCTTGCGCGAAATCGCGATGAGCAAGCCAATGGCCTGCTCGGAGACTTCGATGGAGTTGCAGCCGGCGGCATTGCAGACTTTTATGCCGAACTCCTCGGCGGCCGCGAGGTCCATCCGATCGACGCCGACGCCGGTTCGGCAGACAACCTTGGTCTTCTTCAGCTGCGCGATAATTTGCTTGGTGAAGGGAACCGCGCCGTGCATGATGATCCCGTCCGCATCACGACCCATTTCAATGACCTCTGCATCGTTGGTGGGCCGCGCGATCACCAGCTCCGCGTCGATCTCATCAAGGATCGGCTTGATGAGATCGACGGGAACGTCATTGCTGCCGAAATATTTGACGCGAAATTTAGCCATTGCTTTTCTACGCTCCCAATCCAAAGGTCTTGGTTGGATTATCCCAGAGAATTTTGCGCCGCGATTCGGCGGAAATCTTGTTGTTGCTGCTAATCGCACCCACGGTCTTATCCGGGAACTTGTCGATGGCGTCGCTGTGCGGGTAGTCGGTAGCGATCATCAGATAATCGTCGCCGACATGTTCGATAAACACCGGCGCTAGTTCTTCACCGGCTTCGCAGCTCACCCAGCAGTTGCGTTTGAAGTAGGTGCTGGGCTTTTCTTTGGTGATCTTGGCGGAGCCGTGGGATTCGTGTTCCCAGTGCTCGTCCATGCGCTCCAGCCAGAAAGGCACCCAGCCACAACCGGATTCGAGATGGGCGACTTTCAGTTTGGGAAACTTCTCAAGGACTCCATCGGCACAGAAGTTAAGACAGGCAAGCATCTGTTCCAGCGGGTGGCAAGCGATGTGGCGGCCGAATTCGCTGTAGCGATCCGAGCCGGCCTGGGGCAGCACGGTGCGCGCGCCCTCGTGAACGCAGACCGTTACGCCCAAGTCCGACGCGGTCTCATATATCGGATAATAGTCAGGGCTCGCAAACGTCCGGCCACAAAATTTGTTGGGCCGCCAGAAAATGCCGACGAGACCCAGCTTCTCGCGCGCGTACTTGAGTTCTTCCACCGCGCGAGCTGGATCCTGCAACGGCAAGAGCATCACACCGTAAAGCCGCTTTCGGTCATAGTCGCAATATTCCGCCAGCCAAGTGTTATAGGCGCGGCAGATAGCGGCGCTTAGTTCCGGGTCAATATCGTCCCGCCACATAATATAGAGACCGATGGTCGGGAAGAGCACGCTTACATCAATGCCTTCGCGCTCCATATCGCGGATGTTCGATGCCGGGTCGAACTTGTTCGCATAGGCGTCGGCGAAGCACTCACGCCAGCGTTTTGACGACGAGAAGATATAACCGTAATCCGTCATCTCCCGGCCCGGCCTCAATGCCGAATCGGATACCGGCTTTCCGTCCACCTCCCGAACTGTTTGGTTGGGTCCCTCGAGGCGCACGCGTCCTTTAAACTTCTCGGGTAAATATCTTTGATAAAGATCCGAAGGCTCCAAAATATGCCGATCAGCATCGATGACTTTAAATCCGTCTTTCATGATTAGCCCCTCCCTTTACGATTTGGGTTTCGAGAACTCAACTTTCAATATCGTTACCTTACATAGATCAATCCTGCGATTCCGGCAAGCCCTGCGAAGCGCCGTTACTTATTCGTATCGAGCGTTGGCTCAGACGCCAGAGAGAAAAAGATTCTTCCTTTGCTCAGAATGACATCTAAATGTTGTCGCGCTGAACCCTTCGTCTGTCATCCTGAGCGACAGCGAAGGATCTGGATTCAGTTAAAGCATTTTGACTCACGAATGAGTCAGTTTACATTGAGCCCATAGAGTCGCAACGGATTGTCCCACAGAATCTTCTGTTTTGCGTCGGTCGAAAGACGATGGTTCAAAGTAAGGTCGCCCACTGTCCGACCGGGGAATTTGCCGATGCAATCGCTATGGGGATAATCCGTCGCGATGGTCAAGTAATCTTCACCAACATGTTCGACAAAGGCGGGCGCCAGCTCCTCGCCGGCTTCGCAGCTTGCCCAGCACTGGCGTTTGAAATAATAGCTCGGCTTCTCTTTAGTGACCTTCGCGCGGCCCTGCCCTTCGTGCTCCCAATGCTCATCCATCCGTTCGAGCCAAAACGGCACCCAGCCGCAGCCGGATTCGAGGTGGGCAACCTTCAGCTTGGGAAATTTCTCCAGCACGCCATCGGCGCAAAAGTTGAGACAGGCGAGCATCTGTTCCAAAGGATGGCAGGCAATATGGCGGCCGAATTCGCTGTACCGATCCGAGCCTGCTTGTTCGAGCACCGTACGGGCCCCTTCGTGAACGCAGAGCGGCACACCCAAATCCGCCGCGACCTCATAGATGGGAAAGTAGTCAGGGCTCAAAAGAGTACGGCCGCATAATTTATTTGGCCGCCAGAAGATGCCGACTAATCCGAGCTTCTCTCTGGCGTGCTTCAGCTCTTCTACGGCCCGCGCCGGATCTTGCAGCGGAATGAGGGCGACACCGTGGAGACGTTTTCGATCATAACTGCAGTAGTCAGCCAGCCATGTGTTATAGGCGCGGCAGATGGCCGCGCTGAGTTCCGGGTCGAGGTTGCTGCGCCACATAATGTAAAGGCCAAGGGTCGGAAAGAGCACGCTAACGTCGACGCCTTCGCGTTCCATGTCGCGCACGTTCGATGCGGCATCGAATTTTGCCGCCAGCGCGTCGGCAAAGGTCTCGCGCCAGCTCTTCGAGGCGGCGAAGGTAAATCCATAGTCTTCTTGTTTTCTGATCGGACGCAGCTTGTCCGCGTCAGAAATCGGCTCGCCGTCAACGAAACGAAGCGTCTGGTTTGGCCCCTCGATGCGCACACGGTCACGAAACTTCGCGGGCAAATAATTCGCGAAAAGATCGGACGGCT
>JAHKKJ010000612.1 GCA_020027655.1 Deltaproteobacteria bacterium
AGTTTTCTGGAAGCCTTCGTATTTTTCATCGGGCTTTTTGTTGCCAACGTTCCCGAAGGGCTTCTGCCCACCGTGACCTTATCGCTCGCTATGGGCGTCCAGCGCATGGCGAAACGCCATGCTTTGGTGAAAAACCTGCCTGCCGTTGAAACTCTGGGGTGCACCACAGTCATCTGCTGCGACAAGACCGGTACGTTGACGCAAAATTTGATGATGGTCACTGAAGTCGCCGTGGAAGGACGATTCATCAACGTTTCGGGGGTCGGCTATCAGCCGCGCGGCGATTTCACGTTCGATGGAACCGCATTGTCGCTGGAAGGCATTTCTCGTTGGACCACGTTGCGCCGTCTGCTCGAATGCGCCTTCATTTGTAACAACGCGAAACTAGAAAAGAACGGCGCCGACTACCGCGTGATCGGCGACCCCACCGAGGGAGCGCTCGTTTGCTTGGCCGAGAAAGCGGGCATACGCGGGACTCATCTCCGACTGTATCTCAATCCCTTTGAGTCGATTCGTAAACGAATGAGCGTGGTCGTTAAGCGCGATCATCGCGATGAACCGATCGTGTATGTAAAAGGCGCGCCGCTGGAAACCCTGCAACGATGCGATCGAATCTTAGCGGAAAACGAGGTACGCCCGCTCGCCGAACATGACCGGAACCGGATCCGACAGGAGAACGACTCCATGGCGAGCCGGGGACTTCGCGTCCTTGCGTTTGCCTACCGGGAAGGCGGAGAGCTGCAAACCGCACCCTACAGTTCCGAGCAGATCGAAGACCATCTCATTTTTTTGGGCCTTGCGGCTTTGTCGGATCCGGTACGTCCCGAAGTTCCGGAGGCCATCCGCGCCTGTCACACCGCTGGTATCCGCGTGATTATGATCACGGGGGACTACGCCTTGACCGCCGCCAGCATCGGCAAACAAATCGGCCTGGGACAAACTTCTCCTCTTCATGCATTCACCGGCACGGAAGTCTCGGAAATGGACGATGACAAAATGCGTAGTGTCCTGGCGCGGGGTGAAACGATCTTCGCCCGCGTGGCACCTGAGCATAAACTGCGTATTGTTTCGTTGTTGAAGGCGATGGGCGAAATCGTCGCCGTCACCGGCGATGGTGTAAATGACGCGCCCGCGTTAAAGAAGGCTGATATCGGCATTGCGATGGGGTTGCGTAGCAACGATGTTGCGCGGGAAGCCGCCCACATGATTTTGACCGACGACAACTTCAGTTCCATCGTCGCCGCCATCGAAGAAGGGCGCGCCATATTCGATAACATCAAACGTTTTGCCGCTTACGTCCTGAACAGCAACCCACAAGAAATGTATCCCTACATCTTTTGGGTCTTATTTCCGGACATACCCCTCGCCATGACGGTCATGGGCGTGCTAGCAGTCGATGTCGGAACGGATTTGATCCCGGCTATGGGCCTAGGCATCGAGCCTCCCGAAGATGGAATTATGGAGCGGCCGCCGCGGCGGCGGGATGAAAAGCTGCTCTCGCTCAATTTTATTCTTCGCTCTTACTTCGTTCAGGGCAATCTCCTGGCACTTAGTTGTTACGCTACTTACTACTACATGGGCTGGGTCCTAGGTGCATGGCGGCCAGGGCTGGGGGCCTCCTCTATGCCGCCATCTCCGCAGGGTTTCAGATTCCAGGAGGCCTCACACGCTTACCTGCAGACTCTGACCGCCTATTTCTTCCCGACCGTCACCACGCAGATCGCCAATGTCCTGTGTAAGCGCTCCTGGAAAAGCTCTCTTTTCTCACGAAACTTTCTCAACCCGCTTCACCGCCGCGGGGCCCTGGAAGCTATCGCCCGCTGGCGTCCGCCGCGCTATACCCATCGCGTACGGATTGACTATCACGTCAAGGGCGCCACCGAATTCGACGTCGTGCGCGCCTTCTTTGCCCTAACAGGAAGCCTATTGCTTCTCCCGTTCAGACTTATCTGGATGGCTCTTGCGCAGTTGCTCGTCTTATTCGAACGGCCCTTCATCATGCCGTCCACTGCTTGGCTCGCAAGATTTCTGGAGCGGCATTACGTGATTTTCAATCTCATTTCGAATCCGCTCATCGACTTAGGCATCCTGTTCGAGCTAGCGCTCTGCTATTTGTTTTTCTACACGCCGTTGTCCAGGATCTACTACTTTGCCCCGGTCCCTTGGCACGTCTACCTTTTCGCTTTCCACGGCACGATCCTACTCATCGTTTTCGAAGAAGTAAAAAAATACTACCGCCGGAAGGGCTACTCGCTGGAGTTTCTGGGTTAAACGGCAGCGGGTGGAGGAAGAAGAGAGCGAAAGTCCTAAATCCGGTGATATGGGTAGCTAAGATTCAGATCAAACAAATTGTTCTCTGACCCCCATCGCTCCCCAGGGGTCTGTTGCGACGAGTTCTATGTGAAAGTCTGCTAATCTGACAAGAGCCTTTGCCTGAAATCATTGGGGTGGCATTTCGACACGTCTATTGGATATAACTGATTATGGAGGGTTCAATGGAAGTCTATCCTGGCATTACAATGGACCCGGGAGTTCGCTTCGGCATCAAGGGTACAAGAATCGACGCGGGGGGCAGATGCTCAGCTACGTGGGTGGCGTAGGCGAGAGCAGCCGTCAAATCCGCATGATCATCCTGCTGGATGAGAACTTCCCGTTGCGGTTTTATACTCGGCTTCAAAACGAAGGGCTCCCAGCACAGCACATTCTATTAACCAATCGGGGCACTCACGACAGGCAGATCATCGCCCGCCTCAAACGGGAGGAGCTACTTTTCCTGCCTGCGCGACACCGCCCGACCACTCATTTCCGGTGCTTGTTTCTGAAGGCATTGCTCTCCTCTCTTTTACTGGTTTGATCTTTCTCCCCTCACACTTAGATCCAGTGGATTGTGCTGAGTTATTCGAGGGCGGCTTCCAGGTCCGCGACATCGTTTGGCGCGGAGACGAAAGCGGCGTGAGCTGGTTGAAAATTTCCCGCTGCGGCCCGACGGCGCGCCGGACGTGTACCAATGAGCGCTTGAACGCTAAAAGCCGATTCATATCTGCTGATTTCGCCCGCGCCAGCAGCCGGTCTTCAAGAGAATCGATTTCGTCTTCAATTTCATCCAGGATGGGAAAATAACTGTCGACGACCAGATCCACGAGGGTATAGAGAAGAAAGTCCGTCCCTCGGCCGAGAGCATTGGCGAGTCGCTCATGGATATGGGAATTCTCTATCAGGCCGGGCAGAGGGCCGTAATGGACGGAGACGATCCAGTGGCGGCCCAGAAGCAGATCGAGCTCGGAAGGTTCGATCTGCCACTTCTTCCTGTGCATCAAAGGATGAATGGCAATGTAAACGTAGTCTTCAAACGATTCGACTTTTGGCCGCTGGTTCTGATTGACGACATCCTCTAGAGTCAAGTGGTGGATCTTGAGGTCTTCTTGAAGAAAGCGGAGCTCCTCTTCGGTCGGCGCATCGAAATGAAACCATAGATTGGCGTCGCCGCGCGGCAAAAGATCAGC
>JAHKKJ010000613.1 GCA_020027655.1 Deltaproteobacteria bacterium
CAGCTCCAGCCGCTTACCGCCTAGTTCTCTAGTAAGGTTTGTAATGCCGGTGACGTTGCCGCCGGGACGGGCAAGGCTATCAACTAGGCCTGCCTCGACAGGATCGGCCCCTCCGCCCGTCATAACGATGGGAATCGCCTTGGTTGCATTCTTGGCCGCCTGGACCAGCGGGTCCGCGCCGGCTACCAGGATGAGATCAACCTTGAGACGCGCCAGTTCGGCCGCGAGCTCAGGGTACCGATCGCGTTTCCCCTCCGCATATCGGTACTCGGTGGCAATGTTCTGTCCCTCTATGTAGCCACGCTCGCGCAGGGCCAGCCGAATGGACTCGCGACGGATGGAGTCACCGGTTGCATCGCCCGGCGATAGATACCCGATCCGCGGGACCTTCTTCGGCTGCTGCGCCTGGGTCACAACCCCACCAAACGTGAATGTGAAAGCGATTGCTAAAAGCCCCACCACTACATTTTGGATTTTAGATTTTGGATTTTCGATTGTCGGAAAGAGACTCCGTGGATTTTGGATGCTTCGACCTGGTTTAGCACAAGTTCTAGATTGCCGTCCGCGAGACCGCTTGTCAGACCAAGAATCGGAAACTCGCTTCGAAGAAATTACTTTCATGCGTCTTGTCCCCCAATCCAAAATCACTGGATAACCCGATTCGCCCTGGCGAGCACCTCCGGCGGAATCGTCACGCCGATCTCCTTGGCGGTCGACCTGATTCCCAGTTCCTGATTCACTTCCCTTTGCAAACTAAAATCGAAAATTTTCGCTGTCGGCGTGGGTTCGCGGTGCTTCAGCACTTCCGCGTCGGCCGTGTGGGCGCCAATGAATTCCGCGCCGGTGATGCGAATGTTCATGTCAGTTTCCCTTGAATCTAAGTGCCGCCCTACATTAAGTTGGCAACGGTCGGCTGTCAAACTGAGGAAATATCCCTTGCCGCTCACTTACTCGTTGGGCGACGGTGAACATTGCCGCGGCTACGAATGAGGGAGGAGAGAGAGGTATCAAAAAAATGTCGGTTGTACATCGAAACCGAAAAGGGCGAACCTATTACCTTTGCGAGAGCACAACCAAGACGGGCAAGCCGCGCTATTACTTTTCTCGCGAACGCGGAAGCAAAATGCTCACCGAAATCCCGCAAGGCTATCAGATTCGCGAGAGTGTGAACGGTGTCGTTTCACTGACAAAGATGCGGCGCAGGGAAATTTCTGACGGCGAAATCGATGCGGTCATGGCGGCAGTTCGGATGCACCCAAAGGCGAGCCGATATCGTGTAGATACCAAGTCGTCGCATATCACAATCTACGAGCGCATCGGCCCAGACCGTCTGGAACTGGCCGCCGAACTAGGATTAGACACGCTCAGCAAGAACACACTCCGGCGAATAGCGGAAAGAGAAAGCCGCTCCGGCCAATTCAGTCCCATGATGCGCTTCATTTTGACCGACAAGGAGCGCCGTCTGTTTACGGCTCAACGGATGTGTTTCTTGAGCGGCATGAACGACTGGATTTACCTCCAGCACGACAAGCCGATAGGCAAGCTCGCGCGGCAGCTTGTTCCCGCACTTGGAACGGATCGGTTTTTCGAGTTGGTTTAAAAGCTCGGCGAGGCGGCCCAACCCGGCGCTTAAGCCGCGAAGCGTCGCTACGACTTGTCGGTTGACTCGCGTAGGATGCGGTGACCGGCGGGAACCGCATCGCTCGTGACGTTGTCTTAGGCAATTCGTAACGTACTTCGATGACGGTATATCGGCGAGTGTCTCTACGAGTCGGGAAAAACGGGATAAGTAATCGGGTTTGACTTCTACATCGTGACTTACTTGCAGACTGGTTCTTCATGCTTCCGCACAAAGCTGGACCCGGAGATTGCACCGCGGAGGCGCTGAGAACGCGACCTTCGACTAAGTCTCAGGATGCACGGCTATGAAGAATTCCGCTCATGGTGATTCCTCGACGGGCTCGGAACTGAAGGCCGTCGAGGAAGCCTGCCGTGAGGCTTCTCGAACGGTCGAACCATGCGAACTCTGTGGTCGTGAGAAAAAATCGCCGCTCGCCCTTCGACCAAGCTCAGGACGAGCGGCTAATTATAAGTACTTAATTACCATTATGCTATCCCGTTCGTGCTGAGGTTCTCGAAGCATGAACGGATTTTTCTCACGACCTGTGCCTCTGCGGTGAATACTGTTTTACAATCAACCCGGAAGAGCCTGCAGATCATTAAGACATGCCGACCCTGGGCTCCCTGTGGCGGTTGACGCCGGGCGGTAGGCCACTGAGCCGACACCATCATTGCCTAAGTCGTGTTGGGGAGCAAACCACAAGGCTGTTTTCGCTCCGTTTCCACACCACGCTCGTTTCCTGTAGAATATCTTTTCGCAGTGCATGGCAAGGCGCATTACAGGTGCTACTCGGAGGACAAATGACAGCGTTACAACCACGATACAGCAAAGAAGAGTTTGCGCGGCGCGGGACTGAGATCTACGAACAACATGTTCGTCCACAGGTTGAGGACGGTAACCAAGGAAAGATCGTTGCTATCGATATCGAAACTGGCGCGTTCGAGGTGGATGAGGATACGCTGACGGCTTCACAGTGCCTGCTGACCCGTTACCCGGATGCACAGATCTGGTGCGTCCGGATCGGCCATCGTGGGGTGCACCGTTTTGGTTTGCGTCCGGTGGCGGCGCGCTAGGTATGATCACCGGCGTCGTCAATGCCAACCGAGAAGCAATAATTCGGCTTGTGGTAACTGGACCAGGTGGGCAACGACAGGACACCGAGGCGATTATCGACACCGGCTTCACTGGGTTTTTGACGTTACCTCCTGCTCGTATTGCAGCCCTGGGATTATCGTGGCTGAGTCGCCAATCAGGTATCTTGGCTGATGGAAGCGTCGACATTTTCGACGTATACGTTGCTAACGTGATGTGGGACGGCCTCGAACTGTGACAGTGGAGGCTGCGGACACCGATCCGTTAGTGGGGATGAGTTTGCTTAGACCGTCACTCATTGCGGATCGATGTTCTGAGAGGTGGGGTCGTTACCGTTAGTGCGCTTCCTTGACCACTCCCCACAGGGCCGACACGCAGGTCGGTCCCTACATCGGCGATGCCAACAATGCCGTGAAAATGATTGGGCGCGATCACGAAATCGTCGGTTTCGACTGTGTGAAATTTGTTGTTCAATTCAAACCACCAACGCTCAATCGCTACGGGTGCGATTCCCCGCAGCTTGCTGCGATAAGTTACTTACCTATCCGAAGTCCGTTATTCCCGCATGCTTCAAGCGGGAATCCAGGCGAGTCCGGAACTGGACCCGCCTGCATGGCTGCGGGCAGGCCCCCGATAAAAACATTCGGGGGTGACGCCATTGCGAAAATTCGCATCGCGTTTTTCTGATACCCCGCTGCTTGCGGCGAGAACGTCGTCACACCTTCGCTTTCCTCTTTTCGAGCTTTTTTGCCAAGCCGCCTTTTGACCGAGCGAGTTTCTTG
>JAHKKJ010000614.1 GCA_020027655.1 Deltaproteobacteria bacterium
ACCGAATTGCGCGTCGTGATAAAAAGCCTCCTCCAATCCGAATCGCCCCAGTTAAAGTTAGTCGCGTGGCCTGGGATTTTGAGACGACCAAGGAGATTTCCTTTGGGATCGATCACGTGAATGCCGGCTGGCCCTGTGCAGTAGACGTTCCCCTCGATATCCACCTTCATCCCGTCGGGATTTCCCGGTTCGTCACCGCGAGCCTCATAGAACAGCCGTCCATTGCTTAGGGTCCCATCGGGGTTCACATCAAACACGCGAATGTGACGGCGGGTAGTGTCGTTGATATACAGGAGAGACTCGTCCGGCGAGAAGCACAGGCCATTGGGATTTACAAAGTCGTCGGCAACCGGCGTCAGTGTTTTTCCATCGGGAGACAAACGAAACACGCCGATGAAATCAAGATAGCGCTGCACATCGTCTCCAGCCATACCGGGGATATACATCGCATTGGGCGGATCGGTCCAGTAGATAGCGCCGTCGGATTTGACGACGATGTCATTGGGCGTGTTGATCTTTTTGCCCTGGTAATGGGACGCGAGGATTACGATGGAACCATCGTGCTCCACGCGCCACACGGTGCGCGAACCCCAACCGGCCACCACGAGCCTTCCCTGTTTGTCATAGGTCATGCCGTTCGCTTTCCCTGACGGTCGAAGAAAGATCGAGGTCCCGGTACCCGGCGTCCATTTCCAGATTGTATCGCCCACGATATCGACCCATGAGAGATAACCTTGACGAGCATTCCACACCGGCCCTTCGCCGAAGATAAGCTCACAGGCGATCCTATCCAGAGAGGCATTCCGCGGCACGATGCGCTCGAATCCCGGAGCCTCCTTATCGGTGTCCATTGGGCCTCCTTAACGATTCTGCGAAAAAACCTGTAAACGCTTCACCAGGTTCATACTTCCACAAGCTCATAGAACCGAAAATCTCCAGTGATTTTAACTTCTCCTCCGGACGTTCCTTCGTTAAATTCCGCGTGAACTCTGAGGCTCTGGAAGGATGAACGGAGGTTTTTCACCAGAATCAAACCGTAGAGTTTGACCGTAGTCCTATTCGTTTTGCTGAGTACCACCGTGCGAACGGATCAGTGAATCGATCAGCGAGCGCTCTTTTTCGATCAGGGTGCGCAGCGATTCTCTAAATATCCGCTGCGACAAGAATGCATCGCGAAGAAGGAGACTACGAAAAGCCGCGGCGCTCCATTGCAAGACCACCGATTTCTCGCTCGCGCGCACTGAAGCCGATCGCGGGATGCCGCACAACACAGCCAATTCACCCAAGATCATACCCGGCGCTGCGTCGGTCAGCACCAGGTCGCGTCCCTGGCGTTCAACAAAGACCTGCAATTTACCGGTTAGAACGAGCAAGACAAATGTCGGGCTATCTCCCTCCTTGATAAGCACTTCTCCTGGAGAGAACTCCTTGACTTCGCCACAGTCGAGCAGCATTCGAGCGCCATCCAAAGTGAACCCCTGGAATAGCGGAAACTCGGTAATCATCACGGCGTATTGCTCATTCATATGCAAAGCACCTCTCCGCGATATTAAATGTCTTCATCGTCGTCATGAAGCGTCTCGTCTTCGAGACACGGAAGTGGATATCCGGCCACACGCGCGGCCTCCCAGATGTAATCGAGCGCTTCCAGCACGTCAGAGACGCTCGCCTCGATTTCCGCTTTCGAAAACCGCCCCGCATCGAGCTGAAGAGCCACAAGGAACTCCGCTCCCTCAAAGCACTGTGACAAGTGAAACGCGCTCTCTCGTGCATTCCTCGCCCCATAGGTCTTGGCGAGAGCCTCCTCGATCGCTTTTTGCGCTGCGCGTTGGCGCTGCAGCAAAGCGCACTTCGACAGTTCGAAATGCTCTCGGCCAAGCACTTCGGAGATCTTGGCACGCGCCGCGCGCCGAGCGGCTTGGAACCGCTCAAACTCGGCGCGGAAACTATCATCACGCCTGACTTTCATATTGCGAGATCTGCGCTTTTCATTTACTAACTCACAGGTTGCCGGAATCGAAGCAGGCCCTGGTTCTATGCCCTGTCTCTCACGATTCGGTAATCAGAAACACTCTTATAGCCCTCGTGCCGTAATGACAGGGCAAAGTCGCGAGGGCTCCCTCCAGCGTCGGCCCCAGCGCGATTTGCAGCGGCTAAATGCTCCTCCGCCATGGCAGTTGCGCTATCTTCATCCGCGAGTACGACATCCGGTTTCACCAGGCAGAAATGTTCTGTCCATGCGTTTGGGCCAGTTTCCTTGTAGCAAAGGATGGATGACATATACCCACGCTTCGGGCTACCATAACTGCCCGGCTCGTAACGAAAACGGCCGGATGGCAGCTCCCGCCGTTTCATTTCGGCTTCTTTCTTCTCACAACACCGCTTGTACTTCTCCCCGCTGCCGCAAGGACACGGGGAATTACGTCCAATCTTGCCCATGGCTTCTAGTTTCGGTGTACCTGTCCGCCAACACTCGCTCAATCGTCGCTGTTAACCGGTCGGTCTGAAGCGATAAGTTAGGCTTTAAAAAAATCCCCTTTTCCTGTTCACTCCGATTTGCTCAGCCCAAACACCTCGGCGAAAAACTTTGCCGTCGCTTCACGCGCTGTAGCGGCAACAGCGGGGTTCGGCGCCCGCCGGACTTCACCGGCTTTCTCCAGATTCGCCCCGGGGTCCGTGATAAATAGTTCCGGTTCGGTGCGGTCGAAGCCGTGGGCTGCCCCCGGATACATTTTCAACCGCACAACCGCCCGGGACGCTTCGGAAAGCGAAATGGTAAGCGAGGTCGCAAAAGCCCCACCTATTTGGCTCGCTTCCAGACCAATTCAAGTGTCCCACCCCGCGACGTCGCCGCAGGATTGGTGAACTTCAGTTCGTCCGCCGTGAGGGAGGTGATAATTCGTTTCTGATCGGGACCACCGATCGCGTTCGGGAACGTACTTCCTTCTATTTGGGCGGTGATGACCTTATCCGCCTCGTTGACCGTGTATGTGCCGAAGTAGGCGATCGATCCTTGCACCACGGCCTTGTATTCCTCCGGAGTCCCCCGATCTCGGCTGTTGGACACGAACTTGGGGAGGTCGGAGCGCGTGTTCACTAGAGCAAAGTGACCGTCGCTCGTGTAGATAAGGATGCCGTTCGCATTGGGACCGTATACGTCGATTTTGCTGCCATCGTTTCGCACGTTGTGCGACGAGACGAGCTTCCAGGTTCCAACGAGCTGCTCTTTGAGTGACTTGTGCTGGGCGAGGGTATCGCCCGCAAACAGAACAACTCCGAGAAACAGTAGTGACATGGCGGTCACTGCGAGCGTGTTAAGTCGTTTCATCATGTTCCTCCCTGTGATGGTTTCCATTGACATTCCCTGGACAGGGGTCGGTCCGTGATCAGCCGGAAAGACCGGCCGTTAGCCTCGAACTATTAAGTGAGCCGTTTAGGCGCCGCCATTGCGGGCAGCCTATCCCAGAAACCTTCATTCTTCTGGGGGAAATTCG
>JAHKKJ010000116.1 GCA_020027655.1 Deltaproteobacteria bacterium
TCGAGAACATGCGTTGTCCCCATCCCCGCGCTCGTCGGCGGACCCAAAATACCAGGGAAATCAGGACTTGATCCGGGCTCTTTCGCTCGCGGTTGAATAATGTCGAAGATCGGTCCGGCACGGCAGCTCTCCCCTGAACGCACGACTTCGAAATCCACGTTTTCGACGGCTTCGTCTCCCAGGACTACTCGGCGCAGCTCCTCCGGATCGACAACTAGCACCGTCCCGTCTAGCCGCGTCTGAGCTCCAAAATGGATTTCCGTGATGGGGTGATATGCGAGAGTCAGCTGCATTTGTCTCTCCTCTAAGAACTCAACCTATTCTTAAGGCTGGCCACCTAGTTTTGTCAACGCACGCCCGGGAAGAAAATCGTTAGTATTATCTTGGTTTGGTCTGGTAGGGGTCGAAGTCCTCGCATTAGGGCGAGGGGAGGGGTTGTCGCTCCCGCGGAAGCGGGAGTCCAGGGAGTTGAAAATCTAGATTCCCGTTTGCACGGGAATGACGCGCGGGATGCAAAGCAGGTTAGATAGTTCGCCCCCACCTTTTCCTTCTTCTTCAACGTGAATGATGATAAAAGCGGTGAAGAGTAATTTCTAAATTCTCCGCACTTATGATTCGCTTCTCGCCAAATCCGAATCGGGCAAATCTAATTCATTGGCATGAGTGGGGCGACGATGTCTTTCGCCAGGCCCAAGAGCAAGACAAACCCCTGATGCTTTTCCTGACGGCGTTTTGGTGTCGTTTCTGCCAGCGCATGGACGAAGGCGCATTTTCGGACGACGAAAACATCGCATTGCTCAACGCCTACTTTGTCGCCATCCGCGCTGAGGACACGCAACGGCCCGATGTCAACACGCGTTACAATTTAAACGGCTGGCCGACCATCGCTTTTATGGCTCCTCAGGGAGAGCTTCTCGGCGCCACGAACTATCTTCCCAGCGAAGAGTTCGGAAATCTGTTGGCTCGGCTGTATACGGGTTATCAAGAAAAGAAGGCTGAAATCCGGTCCGCCAGAAAAACCTCCGACGAAACTTCTTCCGATACACCGGCTGCAGTAACGCGCGGACACCCCAACGACTCCACCCTATCGGAAGTCACCACGGTGATCATGGAGCTTGCAGACCGCGTTCATGGAGGCTACGGCCGCGGGCAGAAATTCATCCATCCGGAAGCGAACGATTTTTTGCTTTGCCGCTATGAGGCGACAAAGGACACTAATTATCTCGATCACGTCTGCCTCACCCTGGACCGGATGAGAGAAGGCGAGGTCCACGATCAGGGAGAGGGCGGCTATTTCCGCACTTGCTCCAATGAGGACTGGACCCGGCCGCACCGAGAAAAACTTCTGGTGGAACAGGCCGGCATACTGGCAAACTGTCTACACGCTTTTCGGCTCACCCAACGTTTGGAATATGCTCGCATGGCCGAAGACACCATCGGCTACATCGACCGCAAACTTTCCCATTCCGCAAACGAGAGCTTTTACGGTTGCGAGGATTTTCTTCGCAATGAAACTCCGAAAGATCTTTCAGACGGGGAATACTTTACGATCATCGACGACTGTGTCTACACCGATGCCAATGCGCAGGCCATCGGCGCCTATCTCGAAGCCACTGAGATTTTGGGAAAGCCGAGTTACAAAAAGCGCGCGTTGAAGGCACTGGATTTTCTTTGGGACCATTGCCGCTGCCCGGATGGAGGCATGTTTCATTACTTCGATGGCGCAGCCCGTGTCTCGGGACTGCTCAATGATCAGGCGCGCATGGGAACAGCATTGATGCAAGCTCACAGATCTACTGGGGAGGCGAAACATCTCGAACGGGCCGAAGAGCTGGCCGAGTTTATTCTGTCGCGGTTCAAGAATCCCAACGGAGGCTACTACGACCTCGCTGTTCCAGGATCCGCTTACCTGAGCTTTCGCCTCACGTTGATCGAGCAAAACGGCGCGGCGGCATCATTCTTCCTCGCACTCGCCGAAACGACAAGAGATCCCATATACCGCGACGCGGCGCTTTGGGCCTTAAGCGCGTTCACGGGAGATTTCAACTCCTATGGAATTCACGCCGCAGCCTTCGGTCAAGCGCTCGGCGAATTCTTGAATCGTCGTTAGTGTTTTTTTCTGCCGAAGCGTGCGAGATATCTTTCTGGTACCGTAGGATGGGTTGAGGCGTCATGCGCCGATACCCATCGCATTAGCGGATTTTCCATTGATGGGTATCGCTTCGCTCAACCCATCCTACGTCTACTCTCGTGTTCGACTTGAAACTCAAAATTCGAAACTGCAACGGTCCGTTAAGATTTAATCTTCATTTCCGCCGCAAGAATCCTATTGTCCGGATTGCCTTTCCAGAGAATATTTCGCGCCAGGCCGTAAATTTCGGCCAGCGTGTAGAGCGGGACAAAGGGAGCGTCCTCCATAAGAATCCGCCCCGCTTGCTGTAGAAACGCCACGCGTTTCTTCTGATCACCGGTCTTCTGCTCCTCCTCGATGAGCTTGTCGAACTCGGGATTGCTGTAACCGATTCGTTTGGTGACGCCGGTGTGAAAATATTGATCATACAGCGTGTCGCCATCGCTCGCCGTTCTACCGGCGTAATAGAAGGGCAGCTTGCCGCCGTTGACGCCTTCTTTGCCCCAGTAGACCGCGTACTCCTGGCCGATGAGCTCAACCTTGATGCCGGCTTTGGCCAGTTGACTCGCGATCACCTCGCAGACTTCTTTGCCTTTGAGATGGCGGTCCGGCGAAAAATGCAGCTTGATCTCAAATCCGTTGGGATAGCCGGCCTGAGCCAGCAGCTCACGCGCCCTCTTTGGATCATAGGGATAGCGCTTGATGTTGGGATCGTAGCCGACCATATTCGAGTTTAAAGGACCGTTAAGCACATCGCCATTGCCGTCGAAGATGTGTTTCATAATCACCTGGGGATCCACCGCATAATTGACGGCCTGGCGCACAAGCTTGTGGTCGAAGGGTTTGTACGTCACATGCATCGCCAAAAAATACATCCTGAACCCCGGGACCTTCTCAACGCGCGTCCGTGGATGCTTATCTACACGCGGGATTTCTTCGATGGACAGATTGCTGATGACATCTGCCTGGCCTGCGAGCAAACCGGCGACGCGCGCCGCTTCCTCCTTCACGCCTTTTAATAACACTTCCTTGATTTCGGGCTTCGGTCCCCAGTAATCGTCGTTCCGCGTCAACGCCAAATTTCCGCCCCGTTGCCAGCTCACAAACTTATATGGGCCGGTGCCGATCGCATAATTGTCCACCTGGTCTCCGAATTTGTCAGCAGCTGCCTTGCTTATGATGAAGCGAGTGTCCAGCCGGTCAAGCAGAATGGCGCTCGGATTTTTCGTCGTCATCACCACGGTATAATCGTCCGGGGCTTCCGCTTCCACATCCGCAACGTCGGCTCCCTGCAGACTCCTCTTGTCACTCTTCATTCTATTTAAGGAAAAAACCACATCCTTCGACGTAAAAGGCGATCCGGTGTGAAAACGGATGCCTTTCCTGAGACGAAATACCCATTTCTTACCTTGAAACTCCCAAGACTCAGCCAGAACCCCGACATATTCATTACGCCCGTAGTCCATCTGGACCAACGGCTCGATCATGTGCTGCCAGATACCAACGATGCCGCCGCCGCTATAGGCGTAGGGATGCAGTGAATCCAAACCGACTCCTTGGAAAATAACCACGCGATCTTTTGATGCCGCCCATCCCTTCCGCAAAAAGACCGGCGCAATCAAACTTCCCACGCCTAATGCAGCGCCGCGTTTTAAGAACTCTCTTCGATCAATTGTCGTTCTCTTCATAAGCATTAGAAATCTCCTTATCTCGCTGCGGTGTCAGGCTCAGAGAGCGTCGCGTTATCGCCATAACATAGTCTGTAGCGTCAAAACAATGTCCTCAGACTCACGCCGGTGCGGAGGAAGTCTTGACCAAGGCCCCGATCGCCACTACGTCCTTCGTCTCGGTAACTGTTCCAGATTGTTGAATTCTTCGCCGCGGGCGGTTTTCCGCTTGACAAATCGAAATGAAACAGAATATGACTTTTTTTTCATATACCTTCGTTAAAGACTTTTCTTCTCGTAGGACAACAAGAGGCGTCATCGCTGTCCAACAGTCGGACACGAAACAGACTCAGTTTGCCGGAAGCGTACCCGCAACGGCCGGTTGATGAATGTGAAATTTTTACGTAAAACCATGAAAGCTCGTTTGGAGAGCACAGGGTTGCGGGAAGTCCCCCGCTCAAAACTTTGTACGCTTATTTAACTAAGGAGACAAAATGGATCAAGAATCGCGCCGTGTTAGCCTCAAGTGGAAGATTGGCGGCACGTATACCGCCGTCATGTTGGTTTTGAGTGTTTTTGTGATTGCCGCGATGTATCAACTCACCAACAATATGTTGCGCGATCAACTCGACAAGCGCGCCCTCGCCGTAGCCACCAACTTGAGTGATGCAACCGCGGGGCACTTGGTCGGAAGAAATCTTCTCGCGCTTCATGCGTTGCTAAGAAAGTATTCGCTGCTCGATGGCGTGGCTTACGCTTTTGTCGAAGATAATAAAGGTGAGGTCATCGCCCATACTTTGGAAACCTTCCCTCCGGAAGTCCGGCAAGGACTTCCTGCCGGCGGACAGCGCGAAACTCGACGGCGAGAATTATCATGGAGGAACAAAACAATCTATGAAGCCAGCGTCCCCGTGTTGGAGGGGCAAGTAGGGACTGTCCATGTGGGTTTCTGGGCCGATGCCGTCGAAAAAGAAATCCAGAGCGCTCTTTTTCGTTTCATCGGAATAATCGCGATCGTTCCCTTTGTCGGCACACTACTCTCGTTTATTCTGGCGCATTGGATAGTCCGACCCATCGTCGGATTAACCGAAGTGGCCGACAAGGTCACCAAGGGCGACCTGGAAACCTCGGTCAGTGGTAAGTGCGTAGAATCGCGGGACGAGATCGGCGACTTGGCCCGTTCTCTCGAGCGCATGCGCTCGAGCCTAAAAGCAGCCATGATGCGCCTGGAACGCGAAACCGCGTGAGCCGCCGACGTTCTGCGGAAGCTAAAAAATGAATAGGGATGGCAAGAATCACGTTGCATTATTGATTGCGGTTTTTCTGCTTACAATCTTCCTTCCTGTCAGCCCCACCACGGCCCAGAACACTCCGGAACGTCCGCTGGAAAAACTTATCATCGCCTACAGCTCTGTTTCAGCCAACATGGCCCCGTTGTGGATCACGCACGAGCGTGGGTTTTTCCGCAAATACGGGCTTGATGTACAGCTGGTTTTTATTGAGAGCGGCAGCACGACGGTGCAAAGCCTGATCTCCAAGGAAGTAGCCTTTGCCCAGATGGCGGGCGCAGGCGTGCTGCAAAGCCGCCTCCGGGGATCGGATGTCGTGCTGATCGCGGGATTTCTCAACACCATGGACTATCAGCTCATGGTCGACAAGGGTATTACCCGGCCCGATCAGCTCAAGGGGAAAAGCATGGCGGTTAGCCGCTTTGGCTCTTCGTCGGACTTCGCTACCCGCTATGCTCTAGATAAATTCGGGTTAGTGCCGGACAGGGATGTGACGATCCTTGAGATTGGCAGTCAGCCCGCCCGGTTTGCTGCTCTTGAGGCAGGAAAAATCCAGGCGGCGATGGTAGCGATTCCATTAACGCGCAGGGCTAAAGCCCTCGGTTTTCATGCCTTGGCGGATTTGCAGATGCTCGGACTCGAATATCAACACACGGGCTTGGCGACAACTGAGGCGCTGATCCGAGCCCGTCCTGATCTCGTCCGTAACGTCATGAAAGCCTACGTGGAAGGGATTCATTATTACAAGACGCGCCGTGCCGGCTCTTTGGGAATTCTCGCAAAGTATCTCAAGACCCCTAACGTTGAAGTTTTGACTGAAGTTCACGAAAACTTGGGATTAAAACTGACTCCCCAGAAGCCGTATCCTACGCTGCGCGGCATTGAGATCATGCTCCGCGAGTTAGCTGCGAGAGATTCCAAGGCCAGAGGAGCGAAGCCCGACGAGTTCGTCAACTTAGCTTTTATTAAAGAGTTGGATAACTCTGGCTTTATCGATCGTCTTTACAAAACTCAACCGGTGGTTGCGAACCGCGAAGAACGTCCCGCGCCAGCTGCTCAGATCGCTCAAGAGACGGCCGTGCAGAACAATTTGAAAGCACGACCAGCCCGGGAAGAGGCTAAACCAGTTTCCGTGCCTGCCGCCAAGTCAGGGCAATACACGGTGGAAACGGGAGATACGCTGAGCTACCTGGCACTCAAATATTATGGAGATCAATATAAATGGGAAAAGATCTACGAGGCGAATAAGCAGACCATGAGAAATCCCAATTCCCTTTACGTTGGACAAAAGATCATGATCCCGTTTTTGGATGGAAAACTTTTTGGGGAACAAAGTCTGCCCGTCTTTAATCAGTCACCCGACTATAATCTGGAGAGACCCTCAGCCACTGCAACGAATATCTCAGATGTCTCAGAGCTGCGCTAAGACGTAGATTTTCAATCGTTCGATAAGTATTTTTCTCAATCCACCTCGAGAACTCCACCCACTGCTTTAACCACGATCCGACGAACGCTAACGCGCGGAATCTTGTAGATGAGAATTCGAACCACAACGGTTTTGGCGATACTGCTATTATGATTTCTACGACCTGCAATACCCATCTGTTGGGTGATCGCATCCTGGAACGAGGGCGCATCGGCCAAGGCAATTTTGAGGTTACCTGGAAAGTCGCGGAGTACGTGCGTCCTCGTCGCGTGCTATTGCAATCGGAACTATCGCCGGTGCAGATCATCTATTCGTTTAACCCGCAGGGCAACGCCACCGAATACACGCGGGAATTGAAGTACAACGGGAAGATCTCAAGTCCCGATCCCAACGAAGTGAACCGTTTAATGCGCGCTCAATCGGAGCAAGCGGTTAAGCAACTAAAACAGTTGGTAGAAAAAATTCTAGACGACGAGAAAATTCAGTCCCGGTAGTCTGCCCACCATTCAGGCTTGGAGCCGCTGACGCCAGGTTCGACTAGCGAGCGCAGGTCCCTACCCATAGACTTGTAAATCCAATAAGGCCGGACTAAGAGATAGGAGCAATTTACGGCTGCTGAATCAGAAAGGAAAAAATGCGGGTAGTTGACGAATTAACCGACCAGCTACGACAGATACGACAAACAGATTCTCTGCTTTGGCTCATCGCCTTGGGTCACACCTTTACCCATTGGTGCCCCGCTACCTTCTATCTTCTTCTGCCTTACCTCGTTCAAGAATTGGGGCTCACCTACAGCCAAGCGGGTTTCCTGATTACGATCAGAGTGGCCGCCAACCTGCTCGTTAACATTCCAGCCGGAATGTTGGTGGACATTATCGGCAAGAAAGCTTTGCTCATGGCTCTGGCGCTGCTTGCTACCGGCGTGCCCTATTTCTTGGTCGGCATCAGTCACAGCTTTTTCTGGGTAGCCTTGTTCATGGCGTTCGTCGGCGTGGGGAATTATCTCTGGCACCCGGCGGCGATCTCGACGCTATCCGAGAAGTTTCCCGAAAAGCGCGGCTTCGCCATCGCGATTCACGCCGTTGGGCCTAACATCGGTGAAAGCCTCGCCCCTCTGCTAGTCGGCGTCCTGCTGCTCGTTATGTCCTGGCGCAATGTGCTATTCGTCAATCTCATTCCCGGCATTGTCATTGCTTTCATCCTCTGGAAGTTTCTCTTTGGCAAATTGGAATACCGCGCCCAGTCAAAACAAGGTCTCGATGCCAGAGAGTATTTCAGCGGGATGAAAAAGATGGCGCAAAACCCGAGCATCTTGCTGCTGGTGCTGGTCGCGGGCATGCGTTCGATGACCCAACAGGGATTACACACGTTTCTGCCGATCTATCTTACTCATGACCTCGGTCTATCCAGCGCTCTCGCAGGTCTCTACCTCTCGATTACCCAGACCGCCGGCATGATCGGCACCCCGATTGCCGGGAGCATTTCAGACCGCCGCGGCAGAAAGCGAGTCCTGACCGCGGGGCTGTTCTCCACCAGCATCGTGCTTTTCGTTCTCGCTTACTTTCGAATGACCTGGTTGTTCATCACCGCGCTCGCCTTTTTGGGTTTCTTTTTGTATGCAGTTAGACC
Organism: Deltaproteobacteria bacterium; assembly: GCA_020027655.1. Classification (GTDB taxonomy): domain Bacteria; phylum Desulfobacterota; class Binatia; order UBA9968; family UBA9968; genus DAIRFP01. Next base: position 8,143 of record JAHKKJ010000116.1, read on the forward strand.
GGTCATCTGGGCTTGGGTATTGGACCTCAGCCCGAAGGAGTTGGGAGGAAGCACGGTGAGTTTCTTTTCTGGCTCCCAGTCTTTGCTCAGCTCTCTATCCCCGGTGATATGCGGTTTCATCGCCGACCGCTGGGGCATCCTCACGGCCTTTTACTTTCTTGCCGGCACGGTTCTCATCGCCAATCTTGTCGTTCTTGCCGTGCGTGAAGAAAGTCGAGAGGCACCGGCAATGGTCGAGGAGCCCGCCTAGAGCCGCTAGCCCGGGATTTTTCATAGTCCGACGAAAGCTCACGACACAGTGTAGGCCGAGGAGTGGGCTCGAATGGCGCGGGCACAGGAGCGTAAGGCTGCGCCGACTTCTAAGGTGCCTGGCCATAGCTTG
>JAHKKJ010000615.1 GCA_020027655.1 Deltaproteobacteria bacterium
CTATTTCTAATAATTGAACTGCGAATTAACCCGCAAGAAGGCTGCGGGCTATCCAACTACTATATTACTTTCTTCTGGGCAAATCTTACGCATTATTCACCCGGTAAGGCATTTCCAAATTCTTTTCGCGTGCAGCCATCGGTCTTGGAATACCAGGTCGCAACTTTGGGCCGGAATTGAGAGAACCCTTAGGCAGCGATCTTGCGCAACACTTCGGGATGCAGCTCCGCTATCTTGATAAGCGTCTTCGCTGCTTGACTGGGTTTGCTGCGGCCTTGCTCCCATTGTTCTAGCGTGCGTTTTGAGACCCCGAGCAATGCGGCCAATTGTTCTTGGGTGAGACCCGCTTTCAAGCGCGCGTACGATAGGCGAGCGGGGCTCAACCACAGATCGTTTGCCACCGCCCGACTTTATTTCGCGGACCCCGTCCAGTACTTCTGCCAAACATCTCGCCGGGCCTCAAATTTGCAAAGCGTTCGTCCCTTCAGTTTCTTAGCCATATTTGAATATCTCCTTTAATTGGTTGCCTTTGAAACTAACGGGAAGCGTTCCGAATGTTCTATAGACTCAACGGCTAAGTCGATGTCTAGGTCTGGCCAGTAAAGGTGACGAGGGTGGGGCATTTCAACCTTTAAGATCGAGTCGATCGTTGCGTTGCGAAACCAAGGAAACTCATTGAAGGGGATAAACAGCTCTCGCTCTTCCAACAAGATCCAAAAACCGTGCTGGGAAATGTTGGTGACTTCAGCTTGTGAAGTGTTTTTTCCACGCGGTTTTGATTTCATCGACATGTTACTCAATTAAGCTCCGAGCTCTTGTTAGTCTCTCTCACTTGACGGCCTGCAGCAGGCCCTCTTTTTTCGCTATATCAAGAGCGGTGTTTTTGTCGCGCTCGATCATAGTGCGAAACTCAGCGGGCGCGACATACTGAACGACGCCGCCGGTTTTTTCGATCCTGGTGCCGAATTCCTTGGACTTGATCACCTTCTCGGCGGCGGCGGTGAGCGTATCAATCACCGGCTTGGGTGTGCCGGCGGTGACGAAGGCGCCAGCCCAGCTATCGAGATAATCTCCTTTGATTCCCAGCTCGGCGGTCGTCGGAACCGAGGGGAGTTCCTTCATCTTGTTGCCGCCTAAGAGCGCCAAGGTTCTGAGCTTGCCGGCGCTTTCCTGGGGCAGGGTCGCGATTGCGGTGCCGATGACAAAGTCCAGGTGGCCACCTAGGAGCGCTGGAATGTATTCTCCGCCGCCTTTGTAAGGGACGTGTTTGATCTTGATGCCGGTAACCTGGGAAAGGATCAGGGAATTGAAGTGACCGCCGACACCCGTGCCAGCAGTCCCATAGGACAATTTGTTGGGATTCTTTTTCGCCGCATCAATCAAGTCGTTCAGGTTCTTGAAAGGGGATTCTGCGCGAACCGTAAGTCCGTCGGGCGCGGAGGTAATGAAAGCGACAGGATAAAAATCTTTGTTGGCATCGTATTTCACGTCCTTGAGTGTAACCGGCGCCAAAACCATTCCGCCGAGGGTATTCACCAGAATACTGTATCCGTCCTTGGGGGAATTGAGCATTGTCGTGGCGGCAAGGCTGCCGGTCGCGCCACCTTTGTTGATCGGCGCGATCGGAGTATTCAGCACTTTCGACATCTCTTCAGCGAAGATCCGGCCGGTGACGTCGGCGAAACCTCCGGCGGGAAAAGCGACGACCATTTCAATGGGCCGCGAAGGATATTTTTCCTGCGACCAGGATAGAGTGGTCACCGAAGAAAGAGCGATAACCGTCACCAAAGCGAGTGCCGGCAGAATCCTTTTGTTTAATCGAATCATCCTTTCCTCCATTTCGAATTTAACGCAAAGCCACTTAATTTTGTTTCGTTGTTTTTTCTTCGCGCCAATTTTTGGATCCCCCTCACCCTTCTCTCTCCCCTCGAGCGGGGGAAGATCAAGATTTCCCCTCTTTGTAAAAGAGGGGCCAGGGGAGATTTCCGCAGTCACCCATGGTTTCACAATCTGCGAAAAAAATCCCCCTTAATGCCCTTTTCGAAAGGGAGAGACCTTTTGCTCGCACTTCTCCATCCCCAATTGCGACATTGTCTCCTGAGGGAGAGGTCAGCGTGAGGGAAATTAGAAACCGAAGATCCCTTTTGGAAGTCTGATCTTTAGCCATAGCTCAAAAATCGCAAAGCTCCCCAGCGCCGCCGCGCTCGCGATCCCGAGGGAGCGAGTCCAGTTGGTTCGTTCGATCCAACCCAATAAAAAGCACAGAAGGACAAATGTAGTCAAAACAAAACCGAGCCTTTCCAAAAAGAAGCCGTATAACACGAGCGACAAAAGAACCAGAGCGATCTTCACCCAGTTCATCTCCCCCGTCTTCTGGACTGTCTCCTCGGAGCTGCGTAAAGACTCCACAAGAACCATGAGCGACAAGACTACCAGAATCAACCCGGACCAGAAGAAAATAAAACCGGAGCCAGGCTCCGTGACGCTGCCCAAGCCGAGTCGGGTCGCTCCATAACACACCAGGATTCCCAGGGCAACCCAGAAAAGAGCGACGCTGACGATGGTCATTTTAGTCTTCTTCACTGAGTCCACGCCCCAATCTCAATTTACTGAACAGCGGAGCTACGAGAACAACGACAGAAAACAGAATGAAGGCGGCGGATATGGGCCGCTGGAGAAAAATCAGGAAGCTCCCATCGGATAGAATGAGCGAGCGCCTTAAAGCGGTCTCCAGCAGCGGACCCAAAACGAAGGCCAGCACTAGCGGCGCCGGCTCGAATGCGAATTTTTTCATGAGCAGGCCAACAAGACTGAAAATAACCGCAATGTAAATATCGCTGGTGCTGTTGTTGAGGCTATAGGCGCCGATCAAGCAAAAAAGGATAATGAAGGAGGAAAGATAAGAGTAGGGGATCTTCAAGACACTCACCCACATGGGAATCAGCGGCAGGTTGAGGATCAAGAGCATGATGTTGCCGATATACATGCTCGCGATCACGCCCCAGAAAAGATCCGGGGAGTTCTTGATCAGCAAGGGCCCCGGAGTCAAGCCGTAGATCATCAGGGCCCCCAGGAGAATCGCGGTCATGGCGTTTGAGGGAATACCGAGGCTTAGCAGCGGGATAAAGGTTCCGCCCACCGCGGCGTTGTTACAGGCCTCCGGCGAAGCGACTCCTTCGATCTCGCCGCCACCGAATCGTTCCGGATGGCGCGAGAGTTTCTTCTCTAGGGCGTAGCTCAAAAATTGCGGCACGATGGCTCCGACTCCCGGCAAGAGTCCGAGGAAAAATCCTAACAACGAGCCGCGCGCGATCGGACCCATAGATCGTCGCCAATCTTCACGGTCGGGGAAAAGCCCCTTGATCTTTCCGGCAAAGACTTCGGCCTTGGTCAGCACTCCGAGGTTCTCCAGAACTTCGGCGATGCCGAACAGTCCCATGACCACGGGCGCTATGCCGATTCCGTCCGCCAGATCCAGTATGCCA
>JAHKKJ010000117.1 GCA_020027655.1 Deltaproteobacteria bacterium
AAAGGCTTGAAGATCTCCATGGGGCGGGCGGCGAGACTTCAGTGTTGCCTTACAAGGATGCGAAGAGAACGAAGCTCAAGGTTTCACTCAACTCGATGACCGCTCCGAAGTTGTCAGCATCGATGGAGCCATTTCGTCTTCGGAGATAGCTCCGGCTAAGCAAAGCAAAAAGAGACAGATATAATCCAATCCAGAGCGCTGTTCGCCCCACCAGGAAAGCCGCTAGCGCGAGGGTTACGACTGTAGTCAAAGCGAGGTGCCACGCTCTAACGTTGTCGGCCAGGATTCTCGCAGTGCCTTCAGCGACGAAGGCTGAGCCATAAAGGAAAATCACGAGTGACCAACGCGCGAACAATGGTGTTAACAGGAGGCCGAGGCTGCGCGTTTCGCCGGTTACTTCGAGGGCGCGAACCTTGAGCAGGACCACAAACACGATTGCTAGAACTCCAAAGGCCCGGCTGCGTGTTGCCCCTTCTCCGTGCACCATTTTTACTGACAATGCGTCGAAGGTATTTTGCAATCCCTCGTAGTGAATCGCTCCGGTTAATAGGGCGAGGACCGCGATAAGAAGAACGCCAAGAATTTCCGACTCAAGACGGGGATCCAATAAACGATTTAGAAGAATCAGTACTAATCCCAAAACAATTCCCACCAACGGAAAATAAGGTATGGCCGCGCCAACTTGCTGTGGGCTAACCTGAGCCCGATGGAATCGGCTAGCAAGGGTCAGGAATTTGAACGCAACAAGCGCACTTTTCATGGCCCTCCTTTTCGCTCAGACCTCTGTCGCTGTCAACATGCGTGACACTTCTAACCCCGCGGGCATGGGGACCCCTTTTGGGTTTTAGCAAGGCCAATATTTTGCTCGAAAAATCAATATGTTATGGGTAATTTTTCGCTTTACTTTCAGCCATTTTTCCGGTAATATTCTGGTTAGTCAAAAGTCAAGCTAACCCCGGAACTTTTCAAGCAAAATCTCAGTTAGCGGTTGGTAAAAAATGGCCGAACCAAAAACCTCAGAAGCATCCGAGTATAAAGCAGATAACATAAAAGTTTTGGAAGGGCTGGAGGCGGTCCGAAAGCGCCCGGGAATGTACATTGGTGACACCAGTGAACGGGGACTTCATCACCTCGTCTATGAAGTTGTGGATAATTCCATTGACGAAGCTTTGGTAGGTCACTGCGACAAGATTGATGTAACGATTCACATCGATAATAGCGTCACCGTGGTCGACAATGGCCGTGGTATTCCGGTGGACATTCATAAAACGGAGAAAGTCTCCGCCGCCGAAGTCGTGCTTACGAAGCTCCACGCGGGCGGCAAGTTCGATAAAGCTTCTTACAAAGTTTCGGGTGGCCTTCATGGCGTGGGAGTCTCTGTCGTCAATGCTTTGTCGGAAACCTTGGAAGTAGAGATCAAGCGCGACGGGAAAGTCTATCAGCAGAGCTACAAGCGGGGCGAGCCTCAGGGAAGTTTGCAAGAAGTCGGCACCTCCAAGGAGCGCGGGACCCGGGTTACCTTTAAGCCCGATACGAAGATCTTCGAAACTACCGAGTTCAGCTTCGACATTCTCTCCCAACGATTGCGTGAGCTGGCGTTTTTGAATCGAGGGGTGAAAATCACCATCGAGGATGAGAGAAGCCAGAAAAAACACGAGTTGTTCTATAAGGGCGGCATTGTTTCTTTTGTCGAGCATCTCAACCGCGCTAAATCCGCGATTCATTCAAAAGTAATCTACTTACAGGGTGAAAAAGAGGGCATCGATGTCGAGATCGCCATGCAGTGGAACGATGGCTACGTGGAGAACGTCTTTTCCTTCGCCAACAACATCAACACTCTGGAGGGTGGGACCCATCTGATCGGTTTTAAGTCCGCGCTCACACGCACGATCAACAGCTACGCGATCGACAGCGGGCAGCTCAAGAAAGATGACGAGAATCTTCAGGGAGAAGATGTGCGCGAAGGCTTGACCGCTGTCATCAGCGTTAAAGTTCCGGAACCTCAATTCGAAGGCCAGACAAAGACTAAGCTGGGTAACAGCGAGGTGAAAGGCATCGTTGAGGCTCTTTTAAATGAAAGGCTCGCTAGCTACCTCGCCGAGCATCCAACGGATGCCAAAAAAATCATGATGAAAGGCGTCGAAGCGGCGCGGGTAAGAGAGGCGACACGAAAGGCCAAAGACCTTGCGCGGCGCAAAGGCGCGTTGGATTCGGGTTCCTTACCGGGAAAACTTGCCGATTGTCAGGAGCGAGACCCTGCTTTAAGCGAGCTGTACCTAGTCGAGGGGGATTCCGCCGGTGGATCAGCCAAACAAGGCAGAGATCGGCGCAATCAGGCGATTCTCCCGCTCAAGGGCAAGATTCTCAACGTCGAAAAGGCCCGTTTCGACAAAATGCTTTCCTCCCAGGAGATTCGCCTGATGATCACGGCCCTGGGCACCGGGGTCAAGGAAGATTATGACGCGGGCAAGCTCCGGTATCATTCCATCGTGATCATGACGGACGCGGATGTGGATGGCTCCCATATCCGAACGCTGTTGCTCACCTTCTTTTACCGGCAGATGCCGGATTTGGTGGAAAAGGGTCATCTCTTCATCGCCCAACCGCCTCTGTACAAAGTGAAACGCGGCAAACAGGAACGCTACATCAAAGATGAAACCGGGCTGGAAGATTACTTGATCGAGATCGGTACCGAGGATATTCGAGTGCGGACGTCGACTAATGGCAACGGCCTCGCTGGACAACCGCTGCAAGCCTTTATCAAAAAGGTGCTGCGTTGGGAGAAACTGATGGCCGTTGCGGCGAGAAAAAGGCGAAGCCGGTCAGTGATTGAAGCTCTCTTGCTGGAGCAGGACTTCAGCGAGGAGGCTCTCAAGGATGAAAAGGCGCTCAAGAAACTCCAAACCGATCTCGAATCTTACATTAATCTGGTCGCACCGGACGAAGCGCCGCTTTCCTGTTCGCTGGAAGAAGATCCGGAACATAATTGCTTCAAGCTCATTTGTGTCACGCGCTCCAACGGGACCGGGCTGCATACCGTTATTGATCGCGAACTGTTGACAAGCGTCGAGTATAAAGAGCTCAAGCGGCTTTTCAGCGAACTCATGAGCCCGGGGTCGCCGCCGTACTCGGTAGAGAATGGCGAACAAAAAGCCAAGCTACGCTCTTTTACGGAGCTCGCGGATTATATTCTTGAAGGCGGCAAGAAGGGCCAATACATCCAGCGTTACAAAGGTCTAGGGGAAATGAACCCGGAGCAGCTTTGGGAGACGACCATGAACCCCGAAACCCGCGTGCTCTTGCAAGTCCGCGTTGAAGACGCCGTTGAAGCCAACGATATTTTCTCCACGTTGATGGGCGACGAAGTGGAACCCCGGCGCAAGTTCATCGAAGAGCATGCGCTGACGGTCAAGAATCTGGATATCTAACGATCAAAGTTCCAGACGTTCCATTAGTTCCATGAGTTCCAAACGACTGGAACGGCTTGAACGATTTGAACAACTTGAACTCCTAAGGATAAATGGAAGCGACGCTGAAACAGCAAAAGATACCCGTCTATATCGAAGACGAGATGCGCCAGTCCTTCATGGACTACGCCATGAGCGTCATCATCAGCCGCGCTCTGCCCGACGTGCGTGACGGACTCAAGCCGGTTCACCGGCGCGTGCTTTACGCCATGTACGACATGGGCAATAGCTGGGACAAACCTTACAAAAAATCGGCGCGTCTCGTCGGCGATGTCATCGGCAAGTATCATCCCCATGGCGATGCGGCAGTTTACGATACGATCGTCAGGTTAGTACAAGATTTCTCGATGCGTTATCCGCTGATCGATGGCCAAGGAAACTTCGGCTCCATCGATCCCGATCCTCCCGCGGCCATGCGCTACACCGAAATCCGCATGGCCCGTCTCGCGGAAGAGTTGTTAGCGGACATCGAGAAAGAGACAGTCGATTTCATTCCGAACTACGACGACTCTCTCAAAGAACCGGCAGTTCTGCCATCGCGCGTTCCCAATCTGTTGGTCAACGGTGCCTCGGGTATCGCCGTCGGGATGGCGACCAATATCCCGCCGCACAATCTAGGGGAAGTGATCGATGGACTGGTTGCCCTGGTGGAAAATCCGGATCTTACGATCAAACAATTGATGAAGTATATCCCGGGGCCAGATTTCCCTACCGGCGGTTTCATTCATGGCAAGGAACCGATCGCCCAAGCTTACAACGAGGGTAAAGGCATCATCCAGATGCGCGGCAAGGCTTTCACTGAGACCGTCAAACGCACCGGGAAAGAGCAGATCGTTATCAGTGAAATCCCGTTCATGGTCAACAAAAACCGGATCATCGAGCAGATTGCCGGTCTGGTGCAGGAGAAGAAGGTCGAAGGAATCGCCGATCTCCGCGATGAATCGGACCGCGAAGGGATGCGCATCGTCGTCGAGCTCAAGCGCGATGCGATAGCGGACATCGTCCTCAACCAGCTTTATAAGCACACGGGTTTACAAGATTCTTTCGGCGTCAACATGCTCGCCATTGCCGACGGCCGCCCAAAGGTACTCAATCTCAAAGAGGCGCTCAAAGCCTTCTTGGATCACCGCAAAGAAGTGGTGACGCGGCGCACCGCCTACGACCTGCGCAAGGCGGAGGAGCGGCTCCATATCCTCGAAGGTCTGAAAATCGCCCTCGATCATCTCGACGCCGTCATTACTCTGATTCGTCGCTCCCAGGATCCCAAGGCTGCAAAAGACGGTTTAATGCAGAATTTCGGGCTCTCCGAAATCCAGGCACAGGCGATCTTGGACATGCGGCTGCAAAGACTGACGGGCTTGGAGCGCGACAAGATTCTGGAGGAGCACAAGGAAACGGTGGAGCTCATCGCCAAACTCAAGGCGATTTTGGCAAACGAGAAGGAAATCTACCGCATCATTGTCGAAGAGCTGAAAGAGATCAAAGAAAAGTATGGCGACGAGCGAAGAACCCAGATCGTCGCCCAATCCGAGGAGATCTCCATCGAGGACTTGATCGTCGACGAAGACATGGCGGTGACGATTTCCCACGAGGGCTACATCAAACGTAATCCGGTCACTCTCTACCGCGCGCAGCGACGGGGCGGCAAGGGTAAGATTGGTGCGACCACCAAAGAAGAAGATTTTGTCGAGTACCTCTTTATCGCTTCCATGCACTCGTACATTCTTTTCTTCACGACCATCGGCAAGGTTTACTGGATCAAGGTGCACGAGCTGCCGCAGGCGAGCCGGGCCGCGAGGGGCAAACCGATCGTCAATTTGCTCAATCTCGAACCGGGAGAGAAAGTTTCGGCTTTCTTAACCGTCCGTGAGTTCCAAGAAGGGCGTTACGTTGTCTTTGCCACAAAAAAGGGCCTCGTAAAGAAAACCGAGCTGATGTCCTACGCGAATCCGCGCTCTAACGGGATTCGCGCCATCGCCCTGGAAGACAAAGACGAGGTCATCGGTGTTCGTCTCACCGATGGCCAGCAGGAAATCATCCTTTCCACCGCCGATGGACAGTCCATCCGCTTTAAAGAAGAGCAAGTGCGGCCAACGGGCCGTGGAACTTACGGGGTCGTCGGTATGCGGCTCGATGATGGCGATTTGGTGGTCAGTATGGAAATACTCAGCCTCGGCTGTGACGTACTCACGGTGGCCGAGAACGGCTTCGGTAAGCGCACGGAGACAAATGAGTATCGTCTCCAATCCCGCGGCGGCAAGGGGATCATCACGATGAAAACCACCGATAAGACCGGGCGTGTCGTGGGCGCGCAACAGGTGACCGAGGATGATCAGCTCATGCTGGTCACCAACACGGGCAAGATCATACGTCTGCGCATCAAAGATATCCGGGTCATCGGCCGCAACACGCAAGGCGTGCGACTGATCGATATCGAGGAAGGCGAGCGGGTAGTATCGTTGGCACGTCTGGCGGAGAAAGAAGACGAGGACGAAGAGTAGCCTTTCGTCCATTCCCGGTATCCCTCACGATCCCGTTTGACGAGTTCGCTCCGAACTTGATTTCTCTTCCCGCTTCCGGGATCTTTTCACTATTATGCTGAAGCCGATCGGAATTATTGGGGCGGGCGGCTGGGGTATAGCCCTGGCTAAGCTGCTGTCTGATAAGGGAGAACAAGTCACGCTCTGGTGTCACGGCGCCGAAAGTTACCGCGAGCTTCTGGAGAAGAGAGAGAGTCGCACCTATCTAGCGGGGATCCTCCTGCCGTCGAGCATCAAATTCACTCGTTCCATCGGGACTGCCGTCACCGACAAATCCTTGATCATTTGCGCCGTTCCATCCCATACGGTGCGTGGAGTCATGGCCAGCGCTTCGTCCTATGTTTCCTCGCAAGCAACCGTGCTGTGCGGCACGAAGGGGCTCGAAGAGGAAAGTCTGAAAACTATGGGGGAGGTCTTGGCTGAGATCTTCGGCGACCCGCAGCGACAACGACATGCTTTTCTGTCCGGTCCGACGTTCGCCATTGAAGTCGCTCGGGGCTTGCCGGCCGCCGTTACGGTAGCGGCGCGCCATGAAGATATTGCAAGGGACATCCAGGAAATCATGAGCACGCAAAATTTTAGGGTCTATACCTCGACGGATATCGTTGGCGTGCAGATGGGTGGGGTGATTAAGAACATTATTGCCATCGCCGCCGGAATTAGCGACGGCCTGAACCTGGGTCATAATGCGCGTGCCGCTCTAATTACGCGCGGGCTTGCAGAGATGACGCGCTTGGCAATTCGGATGGGAGCGGATCCAATGACTCTTGCGGGCCTTCCGGGCTTGGGTGACTTGGTGCTGACCTGCGCCGGTGATCTGAGCCGAAATCGAAAGGTGGGTATACAGATAGCCCAAGGAAAGAGCGTGCAAGAGATCACCCAGGGGACTCGGATGGTGGCCGAAGGCATTCGCAACACCCGCTCTGTCTATATGCTTGCGAGGAGCTTAGGAGCCGAAATGCCGATTGTGGAGCAGATGTATAAGGTCATTCATGAAGGCAAAAAGCCCGCCGAGGCCGTGCGTGACCTAATGCAGCGATCTCTCAAGCCCGAGCTCTCCTAAATTGACAATACCTGGAGTCTATGATTGAAATAAAATCTTGGCCGTCTGTTCGGCCCAAGGGAGTGTTAGTTCAATGAAAAGAACCTACCAGCCCAGCAACGTGCGACGCAAACGGACCCATGGCTTTCTCATACGGATGGAAACCCCCGGGGGACGCAAGGTATTGAAAAGACGAAGGGCCAAGGGGCGAAAAAGATTAACAGTTAGGGTGCCGCCGAAGCGGGCTCGCACGTAAAACGGAGGATGTTGTCGAGGGGCGGGGCAAAATTTCCGAAGCAAGCCCGTCTGAGAAAACGGCCAGAGTTTCTGAGCCTGTCGCGTTGGGGGAAAAAGGTCTATGGCCCCCATTTCTTGATTATCACCAAACCGAACGAGCGAGGAGAGGCCCGGCTTGGCGTAACCGTTAGTTCAAAAGTAGGCAATGCGGTTGTCCGTAACCGGATAAAGCGGCTTCTCAGAGAATGTTTCCGTAGGCATCGCCACCAAATTGTCCCCAACCAGGATGTGCTCATTATTGCCAGGAAGAGTGCGGTGAACCTTTCCTGGTATGAGGTCGAGAGTGAAATTCGAGATCTTCTCATTGGAAACAGAGGTCGCCGCAAATAGTGTATCGAGTTTGTAGAAACATTATCCCGATTATCTTGTCGGTGTACCACAAGGTCCTATCGCCTTTTTTGCCTCGCTCGTGTCGTTTTTTTCCGAGCTGCTCTATCTATGCTTCTGAGGCCATTCAAAAACACGGGATTCTGAGGGGATTATCACTCGGGCTCAAACGGGTTAGTCGCTGCCACCCTGGGAATCCAGGCGGCTACGATCCAGTTCACTAAAAACTATTACTCATGGATAAGCGCGCATTTTTAGCCATTGCCCTGTCGATACTTATTTTAGTGATCTATCAAGAGTGGATGACGCGATACTATGGCACTCCTACTATAGCACCAGAAGCCGAAAAGAAAGAGCCGGAGAGAGCGCCAGTGGCTGAGCAACCGGCGACAGCCCCGCCTCCGCAGACCAAGCCGGTCGCGGTTCCGGTGAGCCCCGAGGTCAAGGACATCCGCGTCGAAACCGACAACTACATTGCTTTGTTTACCAACCAAGGGGCTCGTCTCAAAAGCTTTAAGTTTAAAAAGTATCGAAGCTCGGTTGAAGAGAACAGTCCACCTTTCGATATAGTTCAGTCCGCTCCCGGGGTACCGTTTCCCTTGGGCATTCGATGGCAGAGTTCGGCGCCCTTCGATGATGAGCAACTGCTTTATTCAGTAGAGGGGAACGACCTAAAGCTAGCCGGCGACTCCAAGAGTACTCTGGTTTTCAGTGGTCGGACAGCGAATGGGACGGTTATTACCAAGACGTTTACTTTCTTGGGTTCGACTTACCCCGTCCAATTTGAAGTTTCCGTGGCACCGGCCGACCACGTTCCTGAACGCGGCGGTTACGGCGAAGTCGATCCG
>JAHKKJ010000616.1 GCA_020027655.1 Deltaproteobacteria bacterium
GTTTCGTCATCGCCTCCAGTCAACCCACGTCATGACAAAGCGGTCATTCTGATTTCACGAGAATCGCGGGCCGACAACTAAACCCACAAAGCCGACATCACCAGCAGCACCGCGAGATCTAAATTTAGAGGGCTCGATCTCTTAATGAGGTCGGGCCTTTTTTTGGGCAGACCGCCCAGCGGGCAGGGCCTCGTCTTGACTTTTACCTTGGATCACGTTGGTAAATGACTAAAGGGAGGTCGCACGTATACCTATGGATAAAACCCTTCAACAATTGGTCGGTCTGGCCGCAAACGGGTCCGTTGAGCAACGTTGTGCGGTGTTGTTGGTGTTGGCGGCGCTTAGAGCGCAGAACTCTGAAGTCATAAAGGCAGTCACCGCGGCATTGGATCATGCTAATCCCGTGCTCAAAGACTATGCTCTTCGTTATTTAGAAGAAGTGCCCATCAAGTCATGTGTTCCCTTGCTGCTCCGTTTTTTGGACGATCCGGACAAAGAAACCCAGGAGCGAGTGATTCAATTATTGAGTTGCGCTGGTCAGCCGGCCGTCGACGCACTGGTAAAGCATGCAACCAATGGATCTCGCCTATGGCAATTGAACGCGGCCCGCATTTTATGCGCGGTGCGCGGTAAAGCGGCCATTAAGGGATTGCTCCAGCTGCTCATTCCCGGCACCGACGAATTCAATAAAGCAGTGTGTGACTTGATGACACCGTCGATTCGCGGGATGGATTCCAAAGAGCAGGAATCGCTGTATAGCGAAGTTGAGGCTTTCGCTGTGAAGCTCGATGTAAAGCAGCAGCGGCCTGCCGTGGTCTCGGCCCTACGCCTCATTGGCCAGCTTGGGTTTCCGCAAGCCCGCCGCTGGCTCTTCAAATTTGTTGGACCTGAGCATCATATCACCCTGCGCTCGCATGCGTTGGTGGCATTGCTCCATTGCCTCAGGCAGCAAGAGTTGAGAAAGGATGAACATGCGAAACTCTTCACGTTGGTTGAGGAAGCAGAATTTTCCGAGATCACGCGCCTGGTCTTAGAACTGCTCGACGCGCATGAGCTGCCCGAGGACGCTCGACCCTTACTGTCCCGGCTGATGCAGAGTCCTCACGGAGAGGTCCAGAAGTTCGCGTTGCGCAAGATGGGAGCTTTCAGTACACCGGCAACTGTACGTGTGCTGGTCGAACAGTTGGGCGATCCCGATTATCGCCGCCGAGATGTTGTCGCAAGCTCCCTGCGCAAGATACCTGAGGCCCGCACCGCACTCATCAAGGAACTGGTAACTTGTGACGACGCCAGCAAAGCCTGGAGCATCGCTGAGTTGCTACCTTCCTTCGAGGGCAAGTGGCGGCAGGACACTTTGGAGTTGCTGTGGAAACGATTGCAAGCGGCGTTGGCCGCCGAAGAGCGGATTCAGACGGCCTTTTTACATGTGCTCAAGCAAGCGGATGCTGATTACACTCGTGATCAGCTGGCCGCCCAGGGCGCGCGGCTTGTTAAAGCCAAAAAATACAAGGAAGCAGTGGCATTTCTCACCCCGCTCAAAGATTTTACCGAAACCGAGCCGGAGAATAAATTCCACCTCGCGCTGGCGCAACTCAAATTGCATTCTCATACCTTAGCGAGTCATCGCCACCATCCGGCGGCGGAATTACTGGCGGATCTCTACCGGAATTCGGCCTATCCGCTATTTGAGGCGCTCAGGAAGGAAAAAAGCCTCGATCCCGAGGAAGTCTTCTCGCTTGGATTTAACTTCGTCGAGCGTCCAGGAAATGAGCGCAGCCTGGGCAAGGATCTCTTGGAGCATATCGCCAGCAAGTTCCCGCGCAACAAAATCGGCAAGAGCGCCAAGAATAAATTGAAGCTTCTGGCGCGGTAACCGAGAGGCCACTCCGCGGCTCGGCAGCGCGATCCGCGCTTATGATTTAGCCATCGCTGAAGAGATCTAATGTTTCCGGAGCGAAAAGTTCGCTTACGGCAAACTTTCTCTCTGTCAAACCCTGCTCGTAGGAATACAGGGTGGCAGCCTCCAAGGTGGGAAGATTTAGTTTAACGCCGTAAGGATACATGTCCGCGCCCATGGCTTGCTGAGCATATTCGAGATCGAGATTCATCCAGGGTATGGGTGACAGGCTCTCCTCAAGTCTTTTGTAGGCTTGCTGCTTGGCCTTCTGAAAGGCCTTTGTTAGAACCGTTGCAATGAGGGGATTTTTTTCATAAAGCTTCCGCCGTAACACCACAAGGTGCATGATTGGAAAGATTTTCGTTCGACGATAGTACTCGGACTCGACCTGCTTGGCATCCGGGAAGAGCCGCTTCACGAGGGGCGATCCGTTTTTGAAGCTTTGCGGCGGCGACGTGACGGCCAACGCATCCAGCTTGCCCTCTTCCAGTAAACCGTCGAGAGTCTGATCCTTTTCAATGTTGTCTATCCGCAGAGCCGCCGGCGCTTTGATGGGCACGTGTTCGGACCGGCGCCGAAACCAATGAATATCTTCGGGTAAGACGTTGTACTCGTGTTTAAGCATACCCCTAACGAAGAGTAACGCCGTCATCGAGTAATCCGCGATGCCGACCTGTTTTCCGATAAGATCTCTCGGCTCTCGGATGCCGGCGTTGGCATTGATCCAAATATAAGAATGCCGAAAGACCCGGGACGGGAACACCGGAATAGCCACAAACCTCCTGTCGCCATGTCCCAGCGCGATAATGTAATTCGACAGAGACATTTCAGAGGCATCGAACTCTTCCTTATTGAGCATGCGCAGAAAGATCTGCGAGGGTGGCGAGATAGTCGCCGTTTTGAGGTCATAGCCTTCGACGGTAACCCCGCCGTCGACGAGCGCGCGAGTGTGGTCATAGTCTTGGAATGCGAGCGTTATCGTAGGTTCTGGCATGTTGCCCTCCGAAGTAAATCGCAAACTATAAAGTGTGGAAGCGATTTCTCTGTTATCAAAAAAAATGCCGGCAAGATACCCCGAATTAGAATCTGCTTGACAGTCATCCTCCGGCCGCCCTAGTGTTCAGCAGGCGACTCTCGCACGGCTTGCGATTCTGATGGAGGTGGATCTATGAAGCTAAGAGTTCTGGTCAGGCTCTGGGAAATTAATGTCCGAGCACAATTGTTTCTCGCCCTCGCTCTGACGATCAGCCTTTGTTCTGCCACGGTCTCGGCGGCGGATAAACTCACGGCCATCCATTCCTCTCAGTCCATGTCCCAATCCATGCCCTGGATTGCCAAAGAGGCCGGACTGTTCAAAAAGTACGCCTTGGATTTTGATCTCGTGCACATTGCCTCCTCCCCCACGGTGACTGCGGCAATGCTGGGGGGCAATGCCGAGGTCGCCCTGACTGGCGGTGAGGGAATCATCCGCGCCTACGTTCAAGGCGCCGCGGATTTTGTCTTTATCGGCAGCGTCAAGAATTCCCTGACCCATAGCCTCCTGGCCAAGCCGGAGATCAAAAGGATGGAAGACCTCAAGGGCAAG
>JAHKKJ010000617.1 GCA_020027655.1 Deltaproteobacteria bacterium
AAACCCGATCTGTGATCATCATGATCACAAATACCGCGCCCAAGGTCAGCGGGATTGCCGCCACCACGACGATTCCAACCCTCCATCCCAGGCTTAGCAGGCTGACCAGCATCACCACGCCGACCGCCATCGCGAACTTGATCATAAATTCGTTTACCGCCGAGCTGATGTTGACGGCCTGATCAGTAACTTTTTTCAGGCTGACTCCCAACGGCAGGCTGGAGGAGATCTTGTCGCTTTCCGCCCGCAGGGCATCGCCTAAATCCAGCCCGTTCCAGCCCTCTTTCATAACGACACTCAGCAACAGAGCGGACTCTCCATTATGCCGAATGACAAAGGTTGCCGGATCTTCGTAGCCTCTCGTGACATTCGCGATATCTAATAGTTTGAAGCTTTGCTTGCCGGCCACGATCGGGGTGTCGCGGATTTTATCAATGTCGGCATATGCCCCGTCGAGGCGAACAAACACCTGTGCGCCATCCGTATCAACCGACCCTGCCGGAGTCACCGCATTCTGTCGTGAAAGAGCAGAAAAGATGTCTGCTGGCGAGATGCCCAGCATCGTCAGTCGCGAATAGGAAAACTCGACAAATATCCTCTCCTGCTGTTCCCCCACGATATCCACCTTCTTGACTCCCGGCACGTGGAGAAATCTCTGCCGGAGTTCTTCGGCGACGCGGGTTAGTCGGCGGAGCGGGAAACCAGGAGCCTCCACCGAGTAGAGTGCGAACGAAACGTCCGAATACTCGTCGTTAACGAAAGGCCCTATCGCGCCTTGCGGCAATTTGCGCGCCTCATCCCCTAGTTTCTTTCGCGCCTGGTAAAACTGGTCGGGAACTTCTTTGGGGGGAGTTTTGTCAATGAGTTGCAGCGTCATCAGTGCCAGCCCCGGGCGCGTGATGGTTTCCACCCGATCATACCAGCGCAACTCCTGGAGTCTCTTCTCCAGCGGCTCGGCCACGAGATCCTGCATTTCCTGCGCGGTTGCTCCGGGCCACACCGCAGTCACCGTGAGCACTTTGATCGTGAAGGAGGGGTCTTCCGCTCGTCCCAGATGAAAATAGGCATAGATGCCCGCCAAGGCCGAAGCAAAGATGAAGAACAAGGTGATGGCGCGTACCCGCACCGCCAGAGCGGAGAGATTAAAATTTTGCATAGGACGTCTTCTCCTCGTTTGGCAGGTTAACGACTTGTCCCTCGTGTAGTAGATGCGCCCCGAGCGCCACCACCTTTTCTCCGGCTTGGACTCCACGGGACACGACGACTTCCTCCTTGCCGATTGAGGCAATTTTGACGGAGCGGAACTTCACTTCCGACTTGTCGTCCACGATCCAGACTCCCGGCCCGCTGCCGCGATCATAGATCGCGCCGAGGGGCACCAAGACGGACTGATTACCTGAGGTTTGTTTTGTGGCTAATGTGATGGTAACGGTCGAGCCGAGCGGCGCCGAGGCGGCTTCACCTTCGAGCACATAGCGCGCTTCAAAAGTTCGGCTCGCCGGGTCCGCCGCATCGGAGAGCCGGCGCAGTCTGGCCTGATACATTTGATCCTGCCCATACAGCCGGGCCGAGGCGGTCGTTCCTAAATTAGGTCGCACGCCCTCGGGTAGGTTGATCAAGGCTTCTCTGGCACCATCATGCGCCAACTGGATCACCGTTTGCCCTGCTGCCACGACCTGACCTGGTTCGCCCAACGTCCGAACAATCACCCCGTCGGCATCAGCTAGTAAGACGGCATACTCGCTGGAGTTATTACTGACTTTTGCCTGAGCCTCCGCCGCTTCCAACTGTGCTTTGGCGCTGTCCAGCGCCGCGCGGGCGTGATCATACTCCTGACGCGAAACCAAACCTGATTTGACCAGTACAGCAAACCGCGTTTCATCCGCCTTCTCTCGTGTGTATTTGGCCCGAGCCGCCTCGACGTTTGCTTGTTGCGCGGCGAATGAGAGTTTGAGGTCCACGGAATCAAGCCGCATGAGGACCTGACCTTTCTTGACACGCTGTCCCACATCGACGGATCGTTCCAGGATTTTTCCCGCGACTCGGAAGCCCAAGTCGCTTTGCACCCGGGCTTCCACGATCCCGGTGAAGGTTCTGCGATTCGAGCCTTCCGCTTCCGCCTTGAAAACCTCCACCCTCGGAGACTGCAGGCGCGGATCTTTCACGGCCGGCTTGGACGACCAGCCCGCCATCATGGCCACCGTCAGCCCTCCTGCAAGCAGACCAATGGTCATCAACAGCCGACGATAACTTTTCACAAGGCTGACTTCATTCGCGACCACTGCGTCTGCGGGTTCGGATGCGTTCTGTGGCGTCGGCGACTCCTGATGCGCATTGACCGTTGGATGCTCCGTGACTGGTGTGTTCACAAGTCCGTCCAGTTTAAATTGCTTGCGAAAACTCTTGTCGAACATGCCGGCGGGAACGAAGCGGCGCAGTCGGCTCAGGGCGACTCCTTTCCCGACCGGATAACGCAGCCGGGGCGACTTAGCGGTTAATGCGTTCCAAACCGCTTCCGCCACCATTCGAGGTTCGTCTCCGCGTTCGATGTTTTGCTGAACCGTGTCGGTCAAACGCTTTCGTTCATCCGCGTAAACGTCGAGAGTGATTTTAGCGGATTTGGTGTTTTCCCTGATTTTCGTCCTCGTATATGCCGGTTCGACCAACAGCGCGCGCACGCCGAACCTCCTGATCTCGTGATCCAGCGTCTCGGTATATCCTTCTACTGCATGCTTGCTCGCGGCATAAATTCCCAAATACGGCGCGGGCAGAAAGCCCAGCACCGAACTGATGTTGACGATTCGCCCAAAGCCCTGTTGCCGCATTCCCGGCAGGATCGCGTTCGTCACGCGCAACACGCCAAAGAGATTGGTTTCAAACTGCTGCCGGGCTTCCGCCACACTGGTTTCTTCCAGCGCACCCATGAATGAGTAACCGGCGTTATTGACCAAGTATTGAATTGGCCCGGCCTTTCGCACAATGCTTTGGACCGCCTCGTTCACGCTGGCATCATCCGTCACCTCCATCCGGACGATTTCAACGCCGGGAATAGGGCTGGCGGACTGCGGGTTTCGCACCGTGCCGAACACCCGCGCTCCTCGCTCCGCCAGCAACTGTGCGATCTCCCGACCGATGCCGGAAGTAACTCCGGTGACTAACGTGGTTTTGTCTTTTAGTGAGATGTGCATATACACACTCCAGTTTTAGTTTATCGCCTTTATGGCATTTTAGGGCTGGGGTTATTTGTTCAGAGCCAACGCCGCAGTTTCGAGGTCGGAGAGGATGGCGGACCAACGCTTCTCACCGAGCGTTTTAACCACGGCACTTTGGGCGGACTTCCAAGCAGGCGTAAGTTTCTCGATCTGTTTTCGGCCTTTGGCGGTGATTGTCAGTTCCACCAGCCTGCCGCGCCCGCCGCCACCCGCCTCCACCAAACCGTCTCGCTGCAAGGGCCGGAGATTCCGCACGAGT
>JAHKKJ010000118.1 GCA_020027655.1 Deltaproteobacteria bacterium
TACTGCGCCCAGCACTTTCACTATGTCGTCGAGTATTTGAATTGGATGGCGTATGAGGCGTCCCAGATTCCCCAACGGGACGTAAAGACATACCTGTTCGAAAACCTCGGCGATGAGGAGAATCCCGACGATCGCCATCTCGACATGCTCAAGGATTACGTTGCTGCCTGCGGGGTGAACCCGGACAGCGTCGAAGGTTCGATCGTGCTCGGCGGCACCGATCAGTTGCAGAACTGGGGCTGGCGGATGGTCTATCAAAAACCCTGGCAAGCGGCCCTGGCGGGCATGTTCATCGGGTTAGAGTCTCAGTTTTTGGATATCTGCAAAAAGATCGTTCCGGCGCTGCACAAATACTACGGTCACCAACCCGGTGCGAGAGAGATCCGATTTTTCGAAGAGCACATCCACGCCGATGAAGTTCACGGCTCGAAAGGTTTCGCAATTGTCGAGAAGTATTGCGATACTTCCGAGCTGCAGTGCCTCGCTCTCAAGGCTGTCGAAGAGGCTACTATTCGGCGGTGGCGTTACATGAACAGCCTCTACTGGTATGCGCTGCACGGGAAAGAAGATGACACGCCCGCGTTGCAAGCTTAGGTACAGTCCTACTTCACAAATTCGATGACAAGACCGGTGCTCATTTTACCGTCATTCCCGCGCAGGCGGGAATCCAGGCGAGACCGGAACTGGACCCCCGATTAAAACATTCGGGGGTGACGCCTTTGGGATAAATTCTCATCGCTATATTCTGATACCCCCTCAGCTTGCTGCGGGGTAGTTCGTTGCGCAGACAAAGATCCCTCACCTTCGTTCGGGATGACATACGCGAGCTTTCGTACTATGCTTCTCAGCGTGCTGCAAATCGTTTGACCCTTCTCGTTTCTCTCTGTTATCAAGTTCTGATTCGAAAGGTATGAAATGCGTTACGGATTTGTCATCGATCAAAATCGTTGCATCGGCTGTCATGCCTGCACGGTTGCCTGTAAAGAAGAGCACAACATCGCGGTGGGCGTGAATCGCACATGGGTGAAGTACATTGAAAAGGGCCGCTACCCGGATACGCGAAGACACTTCGCGGTGCTCCGCTGTAACCATTGCGATGACGCTCCGTGCATTGAAATTTGTCCCACCGTCGCTCTTTTTCGCAGGGCCGACGGCATCGTCGACTTCGATAACGAGCGCTGCATCGGCTGTAAGTCCTGCATGCAAGCTTGCCCGTACGACGCGCTTTACATTGACCCGGACCGCAATACGGCCGCCAAGTGTAATTTCGACGCCTCCCGCGTCGAGATGGGCTACAAGCCGGCCTGCGAAGTGGTCTGCCCGACTCAAGCGATTCTTTCCGGCGACCTCGATGATCCGAACAGCCAGATTAGTCGGCGAATCGCCATGGACAAGGTGAGCGTTCGGAAACCCGAGAAGGGTACGAAGCCCAAGCTCTTCTATGTCGGCGTTGATGGAGACCTACTGAATCCGACGATGATGGAGCCGCAGTCGTCGTACTTTTGGGCGGAAAAGAGCCCGGGCGAAGATCTCTACGCGCTAAACAAAGAAACTTCGGAACGGTCTGTGCCTGGCGTTGCCCATGAAGTTTACGATGTTCCGCACATAACGCCGTGGGGGAAAAAAATTGCCTTTTACCTCTGGACGAAATCCATCGCCGCTGGTGTGCTCCTCTTGTCGGCGCTGCTGCTCAATATGGGCTTTGAGCAGGATGCTTTAGTGCTGAATTTTTTTAGTCCTGCGCTTTCGCTGATATTTTTGACGGCGACGATGTTACTACTGGTTTTCGATCTCAAGCGGCCCGATCGGTTTTTTTATCTGTTTACGAAACCCAACCTCCGCTCTTGGTTGGTGTTGGGCGGTTACGTCTTGATGATCTTCGGGATTCTCGCAAGTGTGTGGCTTGTCCAAGGCATAACCAAAGGAGCGATTTCTACTTGGATCGTCTGGTCCACGGCGCTGTTCGCCGTTGCGTCGGCCGGCTATTCCGCTTTTCTGTTTGCTCAAGCCAGAGGGCGCGATTTTTGGCAAAGCCCGCTCTTGTTTTGGCACCTTCTGATTCAGGCCATGATGGCGGGCGCTGCGGCCCTCATGTTGGTAGGGACTCTCATCGGTTTGAGCCTGCCGATGTTTTACTGGTTGGGTAACCTGCTCGTCGTTTCTCTCTTGGCCGGATTGGGAATGATCTTCGCTGAGCATTTTATGAACCGTCGCGCCGAAGAAGTCGCTCGGGCAGCAGATCTGCTTTTCAAAGGGGCGTTGTGGAAACAATTTTGGATCTTCGTCATTTTCTTGGGGGCCATCGCACCGATTGCACTGATCCTCTGGCCGACTCCGTCGCTCATACCGAACGTGATTGCGTCGGTCTTGGTGTTGGCCGGTCTCTGGGTATACGAAAATCTTTGGATCAAAGCCGGCCAAGCCGTGCCCTTGAGCTGAGCAAAGCGAAGGATCTCGACCGAACTGACCCGCGATCAAAAGGAAATGAAATATGTCTGAAACTCGGCAGCCCCTTCATCCGTCAGCCCTGCGACTCGAAGCCCCCAGCGGACTAGCCAGCTATCCACCCGTGGCAAAGTGGGACGATTGGGTCGAATACGATACGGCCCATTGGCCGAGAAAAGTAGAGAAGCGTTATCAAATCATTCCGACGATCTGTTTTAACTGTGAGGCTGCGTGCGGCCTCCTCGGTTTCGTCGATAAGGAAACGCTGCGCATCCGCCGATTCGAAGGCAACCCGGAGCACCCTGGCAGCCGAGGACGCAATTGCGCAAAGGGGCCAGCGACGCTCAATCAGGTAACCGATCCCGAGCGCATTCGTTATCCCTTGAAGCGGGTGGGAAAGAGGGGAGAAGGAAAATGGGAACGAGTGAGCTGGGATGAAGTTCTCGACGATATCGCGGCACGGGTACGCAAAGCGCTGGAAGAAGATCGACGCAACGAGATCATGTATCACGTCGGCCGGCCGGGCCATGAGTTGCTCTATCATCAAAGGATCTTTCACGCCTGGGGCATCGACGGGCATAACAGCCACACCAACGTTTGCTCCGCCGGCGCCCGCGCAGGGTATGCGTTCTGGTCGGGCATCGATCGGCCTTCGCCCGATCATGCCAACGCGCGTTTCATCCTGTTGTTGAGCTCCCATTTAGAGACCGGCCACTATTTCAATCCGCACGCGCAACGCATCATCGAGGGCAAGGAACAGGGAGCGAAAATCTGCGTCGTCGACACGCGCCTTTCCAATACAGCCTCTAAAGCCGACTACTGGTTATCGTCATGGCCGGGCAGCGAAGCAGCGATTCTACTAGCCATGTGCAACATCCTCCTTCAGGAAAATCTTTTCGATCGGGAGTTCGTGCGGAACTGGGTCAATTGGGAAGAGTATCTGCGCGAAGAGCATTCCGATGAACCGCAAACCTTTCCATCGTTCATTTCCATGCTGAAGCAGAGTTATTCCCAGTACACGCCGGAGTTCGCGGCGAAGGAAGCCGGAGTGGATCCTCAAATTCTTGTCGAGGTCGCGCATGAAATAGCCCGCGCCGGTTCGGCTTTTTCCGCCCACGTCTGGCGCAATGCCGCGGCGGGAAATCTCGGCGGCTGGCAAGTCGCGCGGGCGCTGCAGTTTTTGAGCGTGCTCGTTGGGGCCGTGGGAACCCCTGGCGGCACTGCGCCGAATGCAGCGAACAAATACATCCCGGCGCCGCCGCTCATGCCGCCGCCGTCCAAGGTGTGGAACGAGATGCTCCTGCCGAAGGAATATCCGCTGGCGTTTTTCGAGATGAGTTTCCTCCTGCCTCATTTTATTAAAGAGGGCAGGGGCAAGCTCGCGATGTATTTTACCCGCGTTTATAACCCGGTCTGGACTAACCCCGACGGCATGAGCTGGATCGAGATGCTGACCGACGAGAGCAAAGTCGAGCGACACGCCTGCCTCACGCCAACCTGGAGCGAGACCGCTTGGTTCGCCGATTATGTTTTGCCCATGGGCCACGCCTCGGAACGACATGATCTGATGAGCCAGGAAACCCAGGCGGCGCGCTGGATCGGTTTTCGCCAACCGATACTGCGCCTAGCTCTAGAAAAGCAGGGGAAGAAGTTCACCACCACTTACGAAGCGCATGAAGCCGCCGGCATCGGCCAAGTCTGGGAAGAAGACGAATTCTGGATCGAATTGTCGTGGCGTGTGGATCCCGACGGATCACTGGGTGTTCGGAGATATTTCGAGTCGCCTTATGAGCCCGGCAAGAAGATGACGGTGGAGGATTACTACCGGTGGATTTTCGAAAACAGCGTCCCCGGTCTTCCGGCAGCCGCGTCAAAACAAAACTTGACGCCGCTAGAGTACATGCGCAAATACGGCGCGTTCTTAATTGAAGACAACGTCTATAGCGTCCACGAAACTCGGCTCAAGTCGGTCGATTTGATGGACGCCATCACGGATCCGGTGACAAATCTCATTGCCAAAAATGGCGTCGTTTTAGGAATTGAAGTCGATGGCGCGGCGTGCGCCGGCTTTCCGACGCCCTCGCGCAAGCTGGAGTTTTATTCAAAGACCCTGAAGGATTGGAAATGGCCGGAGTATGCGATCCCCGGCTACATCAAAAGCCACGTCCACTTGGATAACATCGATGTGAATGCCGGCGAGATGTTGCTGCTGCCGACGTTTCGTTTACCGACGTTGATTCATACTCGCTCCGGTAACGCGAAATGGTTGTATGAGATTTCACACCGAAACCCGCTCTGGATCAATCCAAAAGATGCTGAGAATCTAGAGGTAAAAACCGGCGACCTTTTAAAAGTTCATACCGAGATCGGTTACTTCGTCGATAAAGTGTGGATCACGGAAGGAATCAAGCCCGGCGTCGTCGCCTGTTCGCACCACCTCGGCCGTTGGCGGCTGCAAGAAGATTTCGGTGGCGAACGTTGGTCCACTGCGCTGGTGGATCTCAAACAAGTCGAACCCGGCAAGTGGATGATGCGCCACATTCACGGCATCAAACCCTTCAAAAGCGACGATCCCGATTCCGAACGTATTTTCTGGGAAGACGGCGGCGTGCATCAGAATCTCACCTTTCCCGTGCAGCCCGATTATATTAGCGGCCAGCACTGCTGGCACCAGAAGGTTCGTGTGACCAAACCAGGCCCCGACGACAAGTACGGCGACATCTTTGTCGATACGAATAAATCCCACGAAGTCTACAAACGCTGGCTCAGCAAGACCCGCCCCGCGCCCGGCCCTGACAATCTGCGCCGCCCGCTTTGGCTCCCGCGATCCTACAAGCCCGCACCGGAGGCTTATTATTTGAAAGAAAATTAGACACCGACTTTGGAGGGGACCATAAATGCCGCGGGTGTCGACGTTGTCACTGCACCACCGCCGCGCAACGACGCACTCGATCTACGGTCTTGCTGACAGGCTCGCGGCTATTTGCCTTCTCGCATGGCACGCGCCCGCTTCGCTGCTGGGCGCTCCCAGCAGCGGTGGAGCCAGGCCTGCGCGCGTGGCCATTTCTTGGTATCGATCGCCAATGCGCGGTAAAGCGCTGCGGCGACGTTGAGATCGCCGACCGAAAATGCCGGGCCGGCAAGCCACTCCGCTTTCGCGAGCGCAGCCTCCAGCACGTCGAACGATGCCGTTACTTCCTTCCATGCGGCCTCGGCGACCTCCTTTTTGCGCTCGGCCTCCGGAAACTCCGTGGTATGCCTGACGTAGTTTACGATCTGGCGGTCGAGCCGGTCGGTCTCCCATAGGCTCCATTGCAAGGCAAGCGCCTCGTTTCTGGGGTCCGACGGATACAGCGGGCTCTTGTGCTTCTTCGCGAGATATAAATTGATAGCCATCGATTCCGACAGCACGAAGCCGTCGTCGTCTATCACCGGTACGCGGCCATTGGGATTCAACGCACGAAACTCCGGTGTCCGCGTCTCCGGTGCGCGGGGCAGGTAATCCTTGTGGTCGTAGGTCAGTCCCAGCTCACCGAGCATCCACAAGGTGCGCACGGCGCGAGATCGCGCGGAGCCGTATAGACGTAGCATCGTTTATCCTCCCCAGTCTAGTGATAATAAATGGATACTTTGTGTTATGAGTCAGCGTGTGCGCGAAAACGCCTTTTTACAATGACCGCCTCCCGCAGGGCTCGCTTTCCTGCGGTCGGAGGACTCCTGATTGCCGCTCAGCTCGCCGGGTGTAGCAGCCGGCATATTCGGCAAAAATCATACGCTTGATCGCATTCCGCCTACAGTCAGCTAATTCAACAGCCTCTTACCGCAATCGGGGGCAGCTGTCCAGCTCTACCCACACGTACAATAACTCTGCTCAGGTAGCTCACGCCGCGCAGCGGCATCGTTCAGCATCGTACTCGGTTTCTGACAAAATCTTGATCCACTATCACAGAGCAGGCTTGGGGTTCTTATCTTTTTTCTTAGGCGCCGTTGCCTTTCGGATTATCGCAGCGCACTTGGTGGCGTCTGCGTCGGACTCAAATCCAAAAGCCGCTGAATATTTTCTCCCCACCACCTGGGCTACGAGAAAATCCATGTTGATCCCCGCACCGGCAATGGCCTGCGCGGTTGCATAGCCAAGGCCCGCCCGGTTATCGCCCCTCGACCAGCAGCGCCGGGATTGATGACGCGCTGAATCCTGCTTCGTTGGCCGCGGTAACGGACTTCCTCCCTGTAACCGGGTAAAGTTCAATTGCAGCCTTGGATTCCTCGCCCGGAAAGCGATAGGCCATCACCACATGGATATCTGTGCCGGCGTTGGCAAGCGAGGCAAGAGCGTTAGCAAGAATTCCGGTCCTATTGTCAACTTCTTTTCGCCACAGCACGATCTTTTTCACAGTCACTGCCATAGTGAGTCCCTCCTTTTCAGGCCAAAGTTCGTTCGCGAATTCCTTTGGCGGAATTCTATTGCCGAGCTACGAGGGCCGCAACCAGTTACGAATTCTATCTAGTGGATCTGCGGCAAGATTGAATTGACGGTAGCGGTTGGGTGACTCAGGGATCGACCAATGGCTCTACCTTCTGCTTAAAAATCCTCAGCTGCTCAACCTCATCCTTTATCGGCCAGATAAAGACTCGCTGAACACCGACGGCTTTGTAGGTGGCGAGTTTTTCGGCGCAGACCTCCGGCGAACCGACAAGAAGCCGCTCGCGGAGCTGCTCGACCGGCCGATTTAGCAGCGCCGTGAGCGTTTCAGCCAAAACCCGCTCAGTTTCGGCGTTGTCTTCGGTGATATACATGAACATTGTTACCAGCGTGTTTGGGAAGCTTGCCGGATCCTTGCCGAAAATTTTGAGCTGGTCCCGTAGCTTCGACAAAGCGGCGGCGAATTGATCCGGCATTGTGTTATACGCCGAGGCCAGCCATCCGTCCCCGAGTCGCGCCACCCGGCGCAACCCGGCGTCTGAACCCCAGCTGCCAATCCAGATCGGCGGACTTGGTTTCCGGAGCGGTTTGGGTTCGAGATCGATTCCCGCTGTCGAGTAAAAATGTCCGGTAAAGCCAACGCTGTCGCCGCTCCACAGTGAGCGCACAACCTGGATCGCTTCATCGAACCTCTTCCAGCGTTCGTCGTAATTAATCGAAACGATCTCATAGTCGCGAGCCGAAGATCCCGGAGCAAAACCGACGAAGAGCCTGCCGTTGGAGAGTATATCGATCGCAGCCAGTGCCTTTGCCATTGGCACGGGCCCGCGCACGATCGCAAGGATCACGCTCCCGACCGCCATGCTCCCGCTATCAGAGAGGATCGCGGCGAGAGCGGTGGGCGCATCGAGCCACGGTCGGGAATAAATCAAGTGATCGTTCGCTAAGACGGCTTTGAAGCCCAGGTCCCGAGCTGTCCGCACGTACGCGGACAAGCGCTGCAATGAAAATTTGCGGGACCCGAAATCGATGACGGGAAGATGTGCGCCGTAATCCAAAAACGTATCCTCCTTACTAAACCGCTTTTAGTTAGTCGGGTAGATTTCTTCAGCCGTTTCACGGTGACGAACCATAGAATGCCATATCTGCCTGCTTTACAGAAACAGACTTAGCCCGAGTTCAAGAGCGATAGTCAGAACGATAGTTGTGTCAGGCCTTTATTATTTGCTATTTCGTTTCGGTGCCCACTGAGGCGCAAAACAAAATAACCAAAGCCTGACACGGATGAGCCGGAATAGGTGGGGTTTGTCCGGGAGTAAGAGTTATCGGTCGCGCCGTTGACTACTGGAATTATTTTCAGTATATGGATTCTGTGCTTTCCACGCCGACCTCCAGACAAAAAGAGATCTATGCCGTGTTGCTGCGCGTGATCCGGGAGCCTCACTTCGGGCGGATCGCGACCGTGGTCGAGCTGCCGCCCGAGCTGCGCGAACTCGAAAGCGGCTCGATGGCTCGGGTGATGGTGGTGGAATTCGCGGACGACCGCAGTCGCGCGGTGGTTCCGCGCGCCAATGTCGAGCTGATCGAGCGCTGACAGTAACGCATTCGCCCTGTGCCGGGGAGCGCCGGTGGTTTC
>JAHKKJ010000618.1 GCA_020027655.1 Deltaproteobacteria bacterium
AGCCCGCCTGCATCTACAGCTTCCCTCCTGTTGAACACCGACGGTAACCGGCTCTTTAACGCAAAGCCGACGATCCGTTTTTGGTTAGGATTCATTAGCGGGCCCGAGAGCACGTAGAGTCTATCCGGGCGCTGTTTGTTTAGCGCAGCGAATACCTTCTCGAAACCGTCCGCATTGCGCACCTCCCAAGGCTGAAGAGTCAACCCCAGCGCACGCGCTGCGACCGGAAGGCCTTTTTCACCTCGCGTGCAATGCCCGGAATGGCCGGATCTTAGCGGGTCGTCACAAGGCAATCAACACTAGACTCCCGAATCCTTCTATCGGGAATCCAGAAGAAATTGTCCACTGGACCCCCGATAAAATAAAACATTCGGGGGTGACAACTTTGGGATAAATTCTCATAAATGTATTTTGATGTCCCGTCAGCTTGCTGCGCGGAGTTTTACTTAGCTAGCCGTCATTCCGCCGGTCTGACGCGACAGAGATAGGAGCGGTGAGGCAGGGAGCCGCTGATGGGATCGGCGAGCTCGGTGCCGATAAGAGTAGCGGGATTGGCGCCGTCGTTCTCGTAAGGATCGTACCCCGGCAGTTTGAGTTCTTTGCAGGCTTGCCACCAACCATGTTGACAGCAAACTACGCCGGGCACGATGCTGGGAGTGACGCGAGCGCGGGCTTTAATGGCGCCGCGGGGACTTTCAATCATCATCCATTGCTTGTTGGTGACACCGAAACGGGCGGCGCTATCGGGATGAATATCCGCCGTCGGTTCCGGCGCTGCCTTGCGCAAGCTCGGCAGCGCGCGCTGCTGGCTATGAATGAAAGTCGTAAATTTGGCATTGGTCAGCACCAACGGATATTCCGCGGCCAGATCCGGGCGACTTAACGGGCTTACCGCCGGTTCCTGATAATCGGGCAACGCTGGAAAACCGTGGGCAGAAAATGAGTGCGAGTAGAGTTCGACCCTTCGCGAAGGAGTGGCGAAGCCACGAGCTTCCCCCTTACCATTGGGCTGCGCGTATTTTTGATAGCGTAATGTGACCGGTACAGTGATGCCGCCTGGAGCAGCCTTGAGTTGTTCTAGGCTCACGCCGGTTGAAGCCGACTCATAGGCATAGCCCGCTTCGACATCTCCATCCCAGAACTTTTCG
Source organism: Deltaproteobacteria bacterium (assembly GCA_020027655.1). Classification (GTDB taxonomy): domain Bacteria; phylum Desulfobacterota; class Binatia; order UBA9968; family UBA9968; genus DAIRFP01. The sequence continues at coordinate 1,149 of JAHKKJ010000618.1, forward strand.
CTGAATCCGAGGCGCTCGGCCAGCTCAAAGACAATCCGGGTATCGGAGCGGCGCTCCGCCAGAGGCGGGACGACGGCAGGGCGATATTGCAGATGAGACTTGCCTTGAAGTCGATGCTCGAAGCTCGCGGTGAGATTGGCCATCTCAAGAAAGCTGGTAGCCGGCAGCACGTAATCGCAGAGCTCCGCGGTCGGTGTCATAAAAAGCTCAGCTGCGACAGCGAGCTCTAGAGCACAAAAGGCGGCTCGCCCTCTGTTCGAATCTCCGGTGGACATAATCGTGTTGGAGCCGAAGTTCAGAATGGCCTTTACTGGGTAGGGACGTTCCTCGAGCACGGCCGTAAAAATATCGTAGGCTGCGCAATTACCGGGCTTGGCCGGCGGCCCGAGAGGTTTTCTTTCACGGCCGATGCGTCGCGCGGCCATTTCCCTCGGCAAGAATTCTTTGCCGCTGACATCGTTGATAGGCACTTTTGGAAACGTAACATTGCCGCCCTGGCGGTCGAAGTCGCCCAGGAGCGCATAGAGCGATGCGATGGCGCGGCTCGTCTGGGTCGCGTTGGTGTGTTGGCCGACGCCGTTCCACATATACATGCTCACGGGCCGGTTGTGGGCAAGCAGGAGGGCGGTCTTCCACACCTTGTCGGCTGGTACCCAGGTGATTTTTTCTGAGCGTTCGGGGGCGAAGTCAGAAACGATTTCGCCGAAGCGCTCGAAGACCGGCTTACACGAGATCTGCCGGCCGTCTTTTGCTTTTAAGACCCGCGCGCCGAAAAGTGCAGGCTGCACGCCGTCGCGCTCATAGGTTCCGCTTGCGGCATCGTAGATCACGTGTTGATTGCGCAGTTCATCCCAAACGACCCAGCGATCGGGGCTTCCCTGGGTTGTGAGATCCGCTTCGGTGACGACTTTCTGCGTCTCGGAATTCAACAGGAACGGCCCATTGGTCCACTGCCGCACGAAAGAAGCGTCGTACCAGCTCTCTTCCATCAAGCAATGAATCATCGCCGACGCCAGGGCGCCGTCACTGCCCGGCCGCACTTGGAGAAGCATATCCGCCTGGCTGCCGATTCCAATGCGCCGCGGGTCAACGACTACGGTTTTCATTCCCCGCGCCCGAGCGGCAACGATGTCGTGCGCAAGAATGAGCGACGTCGAGCTAGGATTGTGACCCCAGAGCAGGAAAGTTTTGCTGTGCGCGAGATCCGGCGTCGGGAGATTGGTGCCAAAGGTAAAGCTGAAGCCGGTGTCGCGGTGCCAGTTGCAGACGTGGGTTGTCGAGACCCAGTTCGGACTGCCCAAGACATTGAGGAAGCGTGCCAGCCACCGCACCGCATCATCGATTGACGTGCCGCTGCCGGTGCCCTTCGCCAAGGCGATGGCCTCAGGACCATGGCGCTCGCGAATAGCCACTAATTTCTCCGCGATATCGGTGAGCGCTTGATCCCAACTGATTCTGATCCAACCAGGGTCCAAATCGCCCTTGGGCCGCGTGCGCTTCAGTGGATAGTTAAGGCGGTCGGGATGGTAGAGGAGCTCCGGAGCGGCCTTGCCCTTGATGCACATCACTCCTCCGTTCGGATGATCCGGATCCGGATCCAGACGCGCCACCCGGCCGTTCTCGACGGTTGTGATGGTGGCGCAGTGGGCCGTACAGAGGGCACAGTAGCCTCGAACGGCGTAGGAAGTTGCAGCGAGATCAGCCATTATCAATCGTGAAGAAGATACTCTAAAGCATCCTTGCTTTCCAGTCAGACTCGAACTCGATTGCTTGACAGCCAAAGTAGTTGTGGGCTAAAAAATCTAGTCTGGGATTTGCCGGGCCGGTGAGGGAACCTCGTTGATTCGACGGACCCCTGTGCCCGTCCAATCCTTTTTTTGAGATTCCAGGCCGAAATAGATTCGATCGGCGATTTCTAAACGCCCGGTGCATGCGTGAAAGGAGATGTTTTATATGCCTAAGGCGGTACAAACGAGAGGTCGACAAAACCGAGCCGAACTCACTGGTAGATTGATCAGATATCAACCCGGGAGGGCCCGGCCGCGAGTTCCCAGCGGTATAGCGCCGGAGCGTTTCGCTGGGAGAGCCCGGCCGCGAATTCCCAGCGGTATAACGCCGGAGCGTTTCGCGAGAATAACAGACATACTTAGAAGCATTCTGCGCGATATGGACGCGGAGATAGGCACGGAGCTAAGAAAATCTCGCAGGAGTTACGACTATGACGTCACGCCGAAAGAGATCCATGTCCGCCTCAATGAGAGCGGCAAACCGTTTCCGTTACCCGTATTCGTGGGTTGGGTAGAGTCTGAGGATGTGC
>JAHKKJ010000619.1 GCA_020027655.1 Deltaproteobacteria bacterium
ACGGAAAGTGTGTTCCAACACCAGGTCGGCCTCGCGGAATCCCTGATCGATGTCGCCCTTCTTCCAGATCACGCGGTTGCAGACATTGGGGATATCCTTAACCATGATGTCTTTGGGTGCGCCGTCATAGGCGGAGGCATCATCGTGCAATATCGGCGCGCCCGGCTTCATTGCTTCCAACGGATCAAAAACCGCCGGCAGCTCTTCGTATTCGACTTCGATAAGACCGATTGCTTCTTCCGCCGCTTCGAGAGTCTCGGCGGCAACCGCGGCGACTTTATCGCCGATATAGCGGACCTTGTCCCAGCAAAGGACGGGGATGTCCCGAATGCTCTTGCCCACGTAGTGATCGGGTTCGTCCTTGCCGGTGACGACTGCCTTGACTCCCGCAACCTTCCAGGCTTTCGACGTATCGATGTTGGCGATACGGGCGTGAGGGTAGGGGCTACGTAGAATTTTTCCCCAGAGAGCATCTGGAACGTGAACGTCGGCAGCGTATACCGCTTGGCCACTAACCTTTTCCGCACCTTCCACTCGGCCCACTCCTGCGCCAATGATTGATTGTGCTTTCACCATGCAAATTTCTCCTTCTGATAATTCTTTAATCTCTTTGGGTCAATTCCCCGCAGCTTGCTGCGAAAAGCTATTCCCAGACCTCTAAAAGTCTGTCATTCCCGAAAGCTTTTATCGGGAATCCAGACGAAAACTCTGACTGGATCTCCGATCAAAACACTCGGGGGTGACAGCTTTGGGATAACTTCGCATAAAGGTTTTTTTCATGTGCCGGTTAGCTTGCTGGAATGGATCAAAGTCCGACTAAATCGGGCACGCCAAGCATAGAACCGAGAAAAGACGTAAGCCTGTGAAAATTTATCGGCAGTTCAAGCCCAGACAATCGATTATAGAAAAGCCAAAGCTCGAAAGCGTGTCGATTACTGGCGGCGAAGGATCGCGTGCCAGAAAAACAATCTCTCCAGAGAGCGTATTCCGTCAATGTAGGCAAAAAACTGGCGAGCTACTTGTCCTTGGTTGCTGCCGTGACTTTTCCGGCCGCGTCCTTGGCGACTTCCTCGACCTTTTTTGTAGCGTCCTTTGCTGCTTCCTTTACGGCGTCCGTGGCTTTGTCCATCGCCTGGCCAGCTTTTTCCATGGCTTTGTCGACTTCTTTTCCAGCCCGCTCAGCCGGACCCTCTCCCGCCTTTTTCTCGCACCCAGCCAGGCTGAACCCTAGCAAAATCGCGGTAACCATCAGACAGCTTTTTTTATAGAGAGACATTGTCGTTTCCCCCTTTATTTTATTTATCCTTCACTGTTAACGCTGATTCAAATTCGAAGCAAGTTGTTTTAAGCGTTGGGTGCAGGTATTACACGGCAATTTATGATACCGGCCGGCTGGAGAAGGTGTCACATTGCTTGAGGTCGCCGCCTGTGATCCCGCGGCGAAACCACTGCACGCGCTGTTGGGCGCTGCCGTGGGTAAAGCCCTCCGGAACCACGTAGCCACGCGCGCGCTTTTGCATCCGATCGTCGCCGATCTGCGCCGCCGCGTTTAATCCTTCTTCGATATCGCCCTCTTCCAAGATGTTACGCTCGCGGTGCGCGTAGTTGGCCCAGATGCCCGCCAGGCAATCCGCTTGCAACTCGAGCCGCACCGACAATGCGTTGGCTTCGCGCTCACCGGAGCGGCTCTGCAGCGCCTGAACTTTCTTCATGATGCCGAGAAGGTTTTGCACATGATGGCCGATTTCGTGGGCAATTACGTAGGCCTGGGCGAAGTCACCCGGTGCCTGGAAGCGCTGGCGCAGATCGCGGTAGAAGGAAAGGTCGATATAAACTTTCTGATCGGCGCCGCAGTAAAAAGGGCCTGCAGCCGCTTGGGCGAATCCGCAGGCCGACTCGACGGCATCCGAGAAAAGCACCAAGGTCGGTTTTTGATAAGTGCGTCCGGCCGCCTGGAAGATCTCGCTCCACGTCCGCTCGGTGCTGCCAAGCACCCGCGCAACGAACTGCCGCATCTCGTCCTCCCTACCGGGCTGTTGAGACTGTGGCGCCGGAGCCTGGGGAAAATTTGTTTCTTGCACGTTGCCCTGCAGCAGGAGACTCGGATCGAAGCCAAAAAAGAGCGCCAGCAGGATGATGACGATCGTGCCTATGCCACCCCCCGCGACAGTGCGTGAGACCCGACGACCACGGCGGTCTTCGATATTCCGGCTTTCGTCTTCTTGATCGAGACGCATAGAAGTTCTCCCTTTCTCTCAAAGATTCTATGGTCGCCCTGGGAGGGTTCTGCTGTGTGAATATATCCGAGCTTATCTCCAAACCTCCAAAAGAAGCAACCCCAGTGTATTGCTGTAAGGGAGCATTGTTAGTAAAGTCGAGTTTCGATCCGTCAGCACTATACCCATCCTAAAGGAGGGGGATAATCATGGGACTTTTAGATGGCCTAATCGGTGATGTGCTCGGTTCCACGTTGAGCGGCAACCAAAGGCAAGATCCACTTGGCTCGGTCTTAGGCGGCCTTGGCGGCGGGAGCCAGGGACGGGGCGGGAACTTGCTGCTTCAGGTTGTGCTATCACTGTTGCAGCAAAATGGCGGCTTGGAGGGAGTTCTCGGCAGGTTCCGTCAAGGCGGCCTGGGGCAACAAGCGGATTCGTGGGTCGGCACCGGTCAAAATATGAACATCTCACCGGATCAGCTCCAACAGATATTCGGTTCGTCAACAATCAGGGATCTCGCGTCCCAGCTTGGTATGCCGCAAGAGGAGGCAGGTTCGACGATGGCGCAGTTACTACCCGAGGTCATCAACCAGCTGACGCCTCAGGGCCAAGTGCCGGAGAATGGTGACGAAGAAATCGCAGAGGGGTTATCGATGCTGGCCAACGGCGAGCTGCTAAAATAGCGGCGGGCACTGCTTCGGTTCCCACTCCGGTGGCTCAATAGATTCTCACGGTTTAAATGTTCGACAGAATCACTTCAACAATGTTTATCGCGCCAAGACGCAAAGAACGCAAAGAAAAATATATTTTTATTTAGCCGAACTTGGCGCACTTCGCGTCTTAGCGCGAGTGATCTTTTTCCGACTCCGTCCTCCAAACCGAAAATTTCAAATATCTGTTAGAAACTAAAAAAATTTTGGTTACTCCTTGGCGAGTCGAGCAATTAGCCCGGCTTGGTCTTGCAAAATCCCCGATTTTCTCGTCTCGACAGTCAACATGGCTGCACCCACCCACAGATTCTAGCGCCCCACCGAAGACTTTTCTCTTCTCACTCGTACCAACGGGTGTAAGCCATAGATTAAATTTGACGAAGGTGCCTGAATAACGTCGGAATTTTGGCTCGGAAGCGGTATCGTTGTATGATTAAAAGAAACCACTATGAAGACGCAGCAGTATGGCGGCAGGCTGGCCTGACAAGGACGATCAAGAGCTGCTCGCCCTCATTCAGGACGGTGGCCACCAGGCTTT
>JAHKKJ010000119.1 GCA_020027655.1 Deltaproteobacteria bacterium
TCGTAATAATGGTTTGACAAGATCGCGATATCGTTGGTGAGAATATCACGGTCCAAGACTCCACGGTTTGTTACAAAAGAGAAAATCCATTCCTCTTTAGTGGCCATCAATCCCCTGAGTTCCCCCTCGCTGAAGGTGCGATTACCCTCAAACGAAATCTTTTTGATCAATAGCCGTGTCCCTTCGACAACGTCCAATACCAACACCGCTTGATTGCTAGACTCGACGGAAAGCGCGTAGTCCACTTTAGCGTTGACGTATCCTTGCTCGTTATAAAGTTTTCTAACCTTGTCGACACCCTCTGCCACTCTCCCCTGGTCAAGAATCGTTCTCGGAGTTACTCCAAGGGCTGTTTCGATCTTGTCGCGGCCAATCTGGGAATTGCCCTGTATCTTGACTTCCCGGACGTACGGTTTTTCCTTCACCGTATAGGTTAACACCCCATCCGGTGAAATTTCAGCCTGAACATCGTCAAAGAAACCCATTCGATAGATCGCCTTGACATCTTGCTCAACGACAGCCCGATCGAATAGCTCTCCCGGGCGGTTCTTGATGTGCAAGCGAATCCCGTCCTCCTCAACCCTCAGGTTGCCGGCGATCTTTACCTCTTTTAAGACAACCTTTTCCTGCGCGAAGCCGGGAAGAGAAAAGCCAATAAAGACTGTTACTGTAAAGATAAAAAGAAAAAACCCAAATTGACGGAATCCTGATCGGGTTTTCATGACTCGGCGATAGCCATGGGAATTACCGCTAAAGTCTCTTTTTTGTAGCAAATTCACGTACTTTTGTAAAGCTAATTCTTGGGCTGATGCTCAAGCGAGACCAACGACCCGCTCTGAAGCTCCACCCGGCGGCCAATCTTCGCAGCAAACTCCCGATTATGAGTAGCGACAACTAAAGCTATACCCTTTTCTTGATTCAACTCAAACAGTAGATCCTGGACTTCCTCGCCGATCCTTAAATCCAAAGAACCCGTGGGCTCGTCCGCCAAAATGAGTTTGGGTTGCAAAATCACCGCGCGCGCCACAGCCACGCGCTGCTGCTCCCCACCCGATAACTTTCCCGGCCGATGATGCATGCGATCTTTCAGGCCAACCTTTTCCAGCAGTTGCTCTGCCTCTTTCTTGGCACGTTGCGCTTCGATTCCTTGAATCAGCGCTGGAAACATAACATTTTCCAGTGCCGTAAAATCCGGCAACAGATAATGGAACTGAAAGACAAAGCCGATCTCCCGGTTTCGAAAATGGGCTAATGCGACCTCGTCATCCATCGGAATCTCTTTGCCCTGATACAGAATCTGGCCCGCGGTCGGCCGGTCGAGGGTCCCGAGAACATGCAGCAACGTACTCTTCCCCACTCCGGACTCGCCAATCACGGCCAGCCGCTCGCCGGTTTTCAGTTCAAGGTCTAACCCTCGCAAAACCTTTATCTCTTCACCGCCCTCGACAAACGATTTGTGGAGATTTCTTACTGAAAGGAGATTACTCATACCGGATGATTTCAACCGGGTCCAGTTTTGCCGCCTGCCGTGCCGGATAGATACTGGCGACAAGGCATACAACCAGCGAAGCAAAACCGACGAGCAGGAAATTACTCAAGTAAATCCTTACCGGGACGGTAGAGATGAGAAAGACATCTTTGGGAAGCTCAATGAAGCGATACTCTTGAATCGCCACGCAAATGGCCAGTCCCAAAAATACCCCGAGGAGGGTCCCCACAACGCCGATCACGCAACCCTTGATTAAGAAAATCCTTCGAATGCTGTCTCGACTCGCACCCATTGACTGAAGGATGGCAATATCCTTTCTCTTCTCCATCACAACCATGATCAAGGTGGATATAATATTAAATGCACCTATCAGGACCATCAGGAGCAAGACCAAAAAGTAAACAGTTTTTTCCAGTCTCAGGGCAGAAAACAGATTGGGCCAAAGACGGGACCAGTCCTCCGTCAGGTAAGGAAACCCCAATTGCCGTTGAATATCTTGCGCCACGCTGTGAGCGCGGTAAACATCTTGCACCCGAATCTCAATATTGGTGACCGCGTTTCCAAGCTCAAAAAACTTCTGCGCGTCACTCAAATTCATGTAGATCAAGGTTGAGTCAATCTCGCTCATCCCCGAATCAAAAATTCCAACAACAACGAACCGGCGAACTTTCGGTATGACGCCGATGGCGGTTGGACTACCGAGAGGAGAGACCACCTGGATGGGGCTCCCAAGAAAGACGCCAAGCTGATTTGCCAGTCTGGTCCCTATGATAACCCCCGGCAACAGGATCGTGCGACCCTGGATTTGAAGAGGTTGCTGCTGTTTGAGGCTTTGAAGGCTGCCTTCCTTGATATAACGTTCGATATCCACGACTCGATTGACTTTATCGGGATCAACACCGCGCACGACCACTCCGGAGACTCGCGGTCCGGAAGTCAGCATGACCTGTCCATAAATGACCGGCGAAGCAGCAACCACCCCTTTTGTTTTCTGCACCTGCTCAACAAGTTTCTCGTACTCCCTGAGCTGGTCACCGGATTTAACCAAAGCCACGTGTGCATTGATTCCAAGCAAACGATCGCGCAACGTTTCTTCAAAACCCGTCATGACTGCCATGACGACGTTCAACGTCATCACACCGATCATGACACCCAGCACCGAGATGACGGTTATTAGGGAAATGAAGGTTTCGCGGCGACGGGCGCGCAAATATCTAAGGCCGATGAAAAGTTCGTATCGCATAGCGGGATCTCGCTGCGGTCTCAGCGCTGAGGCCGCAGCAGCGGAAAAAGAATAACGTCTCTAATGGAGGGGGAATCTGTGAAAAACATGACCAGCCGATCAATACCAATCCCTTCACCAGCTGCAGGCGGCATTCCATATTCGAGAGCCCGAACATAATCGTCATCGATGGGGTTGGCGGTGTCGTCGCCGGCGTTTCTCGCCTCACCTTGCTGGAGGAATCGCTGACGTTGATCTGTCGGATCGTTCAGTTCTGAAAAAGCATTGGCCAACTCTCGACCTCCGATATACAGCTCAAAGCGGTCCACCAACGCCGGGTTCGCGTCATTTTTTCTCGCCAGCGGGGAAACCTCCAAAGGGTACCCGGTCATGAACGTCGGCTGGATCAATTGGGATTCCGCGACCCGTTCGAAGACCTCGACCAGGAGATTCCCATAAGAAACGTTGAGATCGACGTGCAGGCCTTCTTGCCTGGCGAAGTGCCGCAATCCCTCAAGTGTTCCAATTTCCTGCTCCTCTGCCCCGCCATGCTGCACCACCGCTTCCTTAATGGTAAGCCTTCGCCACGGCGGTTTGAGATCGATAACGTGATCGGCATAGGGCACCTGCAGCGAGCCAACGACTTCCTCGGCGAGGGTAACAAAAAGCTCTTCTGTGAGACGCATCAAATCGTCGTAAGTGGCATAAGCCTGATAGAACTCCAACATGGTGAATTCCGGGTTGTGGCGCACCGAGATCCCTTCGTTGCGAAAGTTTCGATTCAGCTCAAATACCCTTTCGAATCCCCCCACCAACAGGCGCTTCAAGAACAGCTCCGGCGCCACGCGCAGATACAGATCCATATTCAGGGCGTTGTGGTGCGTAACGAATGGACGCGCCGCCGCTCCCCCGGGAATCGCCTGCATCATCGGCGTCTCCACTTCCAAAAAGTCCCGCTCCTCGAAAAACCGCCGCAGGAGACGAACGATGCGCGAACGTTTTTCGAAAATATCTCTGACTTCCGGGTTGACCATCAAATCCACGTACCGTTGGCGGTAGCGCGCCTCGACATCCGCAAGACCGTGCCATTTTTCCGGCAGCGGCCGCAGGCACTTGGTCAGCAAGCGCAATCCTCGGGCCTCAATCGTCAATTCTTTTGTCTTGGTGCGGAACAGCTGACCCCAAACGCCGACGATGTCACCTATGTCTAGGGACTGAAACAAAGCGTAAACCTCATCTCCAAGGCGGTCCTTTCGTACGTAAACCTGGATCCGTCCACGCCGATCCTGGATGTGAAAAAACGCGGCTTTCCCCATTTTGCGGATTCCCATAATCCGGCCTGCAACGTAGAACTCGGACGTTAAGCCTGCCAACTCTTGGTCACTCAAACTGCCGAACTCAGCGAGAATATCGCGTGTCGTATGGCTCGGACGAAAATCGTTGGGATAGGGAGAATGATCCGTCGCTATGAGCTTGGCGAGCTTTTGCCGTCGCACCTCAACTTGCTCAACGGCCTCTTCCAGCGAGTCATTTTCTAAGTTGGACATAGTTCCTGGCGAATTGACCTATCTAGGTCCTGCAGCGGAAACCCTATAAATTGAGGTTTTTGCAAATGGCCTGGACGGAATAGGACTTGTTGAGGGAATAGAAGTGCAACCCCGGAACGCCGAATTTGATCAATCCTTCACACTGCCGGGTTGCATAGTCAATGCCTAGTTGAACTGCCGCTTCGTCGTCGTTTTCAACCTTGATCAACTCCCGTTCCAGTTGCGCCGGGATCTTCGCGCAGCAGAGGGACGTGAAACGACGAATCTGTGACGCGGAAAGAATCGGCAAAACCCCCGGCACGATCGGCAAACGGATTCCTAGTTTTCTCACATCCTCGACGTAGCGGTAGTATTCCTCGTTGTCAAAAAAAAGTTGGGTAATAATCGCAACGGCGCCGGCGTCGACTTTCTCCTTCAGGTATCTGAGATCGGAGGCCCGACTCTCCGCCCTGGGGTGAACTTCGGGAAAGCCCGCCACGGCGATGGAAAAACCACCAAACGCTACCGCTTCGCGTACAAGCTCCACCGCGTGGTGGAACCCGTCTGGATGAGGCTTCCAGTCCACCATCCCCTGGGGCGGATCGCCCCCAAGTGCGATCATATTCTCGATTCCTTTTTCTTTCAGCTTCCTGAGTACGGCTCTGGCTTCGTCCTTGGATTGGCCGACGACGGTTAGGTGGCACATAACCTCCAAGCCGCATTTCCGGTGGATCCGGTCGACCAGATCAACGGTTTTTTCGCGCGTGCTTCCGCCCGCCCCGTATGTGACAGAACAAAAGGCAGGATTCAGCCTCTTGATGATTTCGATTTCGCTAAAGAGGTTTTCCTCGCCTTTGTCTGTCTTTGGAGGAAAGAATTCAACCGACAGGGTCAACTCGGGCCGGGCATAAAGGTCGGCTAATTTCACGCAAGCGAATCCTTGATGACAACCTTCGGCGGATACTAATTAATAACACAATTTTATCGTAGGCCACAAACAGTCGTAGAAGCCTCAGAGGGGAACTTCACAGACCGCTAACCCGATTTGACCTTTTGCGCTAGGGCGTTTGGATCGCATTCCGAATCTTTTTGGGGAGTAATTAGAGGTCTCAATGCATCCGTGTGCGTTAACCAGGCCTCTTTGATCGGCTCTGCTACATGATAGAGATCCAGTGTCTCCTTTAGAATCTGGCGGCGGCGGGCGAAATGACCACCCATGATTGGATGTTTTGCGTGCACTTGGTCCAACGGACGGCCTTGATATTCAACCCCAGCCCCGAGGAAATGAGCCGTTAGTTGATACTCCATATTTTTGATGCGCTGTTTATCTGCGTTGCGGAAGAAAAAACCGATCATGCGGTCATCGAAGACTCTGTCAATAAAAGTATCAATGATCGCTCTCAGCTTCGGCTCGCCTCCGAGCTGCTCAAAAAAAGTCTGGTCCATGGGGGTGCGCATTCAGGACTTTGTCGAATGCTTTGCCTGAAAGGAATACTCCGAGTATGACTACATCATGCCGAGTTGGAGCCGGGCGGCTTCGGACATTTTGCTCGGATCCCATGGAGGTTCCCACACGAGATCAAGTTTCACATCGGAAACACCCGAAACGGCTCTCACCTTGTTTTCAATCTCCGCAGGCAGTGACTGCACCGCCGGGCAATGCGGCGACGTGAGTGTCATCTTGATCGAAACGACACCCTCGTCATCAACATTCACTTCATACACCAGTCCCAACTCGTAGATGTTAACGGGTATCTCAGGGTCATAGCAGGTACGAAGCGCCTCTAAGACTTGCGCTTCCACGACCAGGTTATTGATTGAGCTCATGGTCCCATCCTCTTGAAATGCTGTCGCGCATCATGAAATTCCCAATTGCAGTTTCGCAGCCCCTGAGATCATGCTCTGGTTCCAAGGCGGGTCCCAAACGATTTCGATATCCGCCTCCCGCACGCCCGTAACGCTCAGTAACTTTCTCTGCATGTCTGCCTTCAGGAACTGGCCCATTCCACAGCCTTGAGCCGTCAAGGTAAACCGCACGGTCGCTTTATAGCCGCCACCGGTTAGAGGCGTAACATCGCAATGATAAATCAAACCCAGTTCAACGATATTCACTGGAATTTCCGGATCGAAGCAGGATCGCAATTGATCCCAAACATGCTTCTCTACCTCTGCGCCGTCATCAACCGTTGTGGATTCGTTTTGCTTGAACTCTGCAACCTGCGCCATACCGATCGCATCGCCATCGATGCCGTCGATCCGTACCATATAACCGCGGTCGGTCATCACGGTATAGGCGCCGCCGAGCGCTTGCGTTAGCCAAACACAGCTGCCCGCGGCAAGGCTAGTTGTCTCGCCGCTCGGAATCATGGCAGCGGGGCAATCGCGCTTAACAATAATGGACTTTTCGCTGTTCATATAGGCAACCCCCCTCCCGTTCAATTTTCGCTCATTCAGTGGAGGCCACTGCTTCTCCGCCTTTCAACGCCGAATTGACCGTATGCCAAGCGAGACTCGCGCACTTGACGCGGGCGGGAAACTTACATACGCCCGAGAGAATCGTTAGCTTGCCGACTCCTCTCCCGCCCTGTGGTCCATTTTTATTCGATTCACCGGTGAGCATTTTATGCACATTCTCAAAAAGCTCTTTGGCTTCCGCTTCGGTCTTACCTTTTAACTCCGCGGTCATCAGCGACGCGGAGGCCTTGGAAATAGCGCAGCCGGATCCTTGGAAACTAATATCTTTGATAACCCCTTCTTCCAGGTCCAGGTAGACAGTCACATGATCACCGCAAAGGGGGTTGTACCCCTGCGCTTTACGGTTAGCATTCGCCATCGCCCGGTAGTTACGCGGACTCCGGTTATGGTCGAGGATGACTTCTTGGTACAGTTCGTCGAGTTCCGACATTATTTAAACACCTTCAACGCCCGATGAATCCCCCTCACCAGAACATCGATTTCCTCCCGGGTATTGTACAGAGCAAAAGACGCCCGGGTTGTCGCCGGCACGCCAAAGCGCTGCATGACCGGCATGGCACAATGATGCCCTGCACGAACCGCCACTCCTTCTTGATCGAGAATCGTCCCCACGTCGTGGGCATGAACATGATCGAACACAAAGGAGATAACGCCGACTTTTTCCCTCGCGGTACCGATAATTCTAAGCCCCTCGATGCTGGACAAGGCGGACGTCGCGTAGGCGAGCAGGTCATGCTCATGAGCCGCGACCCGCTCCCAATCCAATCCGGCTAAATAGTCGATCGCCGCCGCGAGCCCAATTCCGCCCGCGATGTGCGGGGTTCCGGCCTCAAATTTATAAGGGAGCACGTTGTAGTGGGTCTTCTCAAAAGTAACCAGACTGATCATGTCGCCGCCTCCCTGATAAGGCGGCATTGCGTCAAGCAATTCTGATCGTCCGTAGAGGATTCCGACCCCCGTCGGACCGAAAAGCTTGTGCCCGGAAAACGCATAGAAGTCACAAGCGAGTTCCTGAACGTCGACTTTGAGATGCGGAACCGCTTGCGCTCCGTCCAATAAGACGGGTACGTTCCGCTCGTGCGCTAAGCGCACAATATCCTTTACCGGTACGATCGTTCCCAAAGCGTTGGAAACATGCGTCACGGACACCAGCTTGGTCTTCTCGCCGAGCAGACGCCGATACTCATCCAGAACCAGCTCGCCGTCGTGATTGATCGGAATCACCCGCAGTCGTGCGCCGATCTGTTCACAGAGCATCTGCCATGGAACAATATTGGAGTGGTGTTCCATCGCCGAGACAATGATCTCGTCTCCCTTCTTGAGAAAAGTTCTCCCATAACTTTGCGCAACCAGGTTAATCGCCTCCGTGGTACCGCGAACGAAAATGATCTCCTGTTCGCTCCGGGCATTGACGAAGCTCTTTATCTTCTGGCGCGCCGCTTCATAGCCTGCGGTTGCCCGTTCGCTCAGGAAATGGACACCCCGATGAATATTCGAATTCTCTGTGCTGTAGTAGCGATTCAATGCGTCGATAACGATCTGTGGCTTTTGACTCGTAGCCCCGTTGTCGAGGTATACTAAAGGCTTGCCGTGGACCTTCTGCTTCAGAATCGGAAAATCTGCCCGGATTTTGCTGACGTCCAATGCTTCTGCCAACGGGCCGGGGGTGGCAATATCGTGAGCGACTTTCATTGTTGACTCGCGTATCGATTGCTGCCGAATTTCATAAGTAAATAATCGTCCAGCCGTGCCCGCATGGGAGCGATCTTGACCC
>JAHKKJ010000620.1 GCA_020027655.1 Deltaproteobacteria bacterium
GAGTCGAAGTTCATGAGCAACGAGCGCGTCATTCAGTTTCTCTACGAATTGCGCGGCAAAACGTTGCAGACTTACCGGCAGTCGTATGTCGGTAAAGACGAGCCGAAAGGGAGTTGAGACAAGAGTCCACGTTAGCGAATTTGGCACCGTTAAATTTATATGATGCACTATTATCCACGATCATAAATTACTTCTCCTCTTGGAGAAGCCGGCGAACAGATTTGGCTGATGCGGACAGTAGTTTTTTCTGCCTCCTCTCCCTTGACGGGAGAGGATTGAGGTGAGGGTGCAAGATTGGAGCGAACCTACGAAACAAAAGACATGTGACATGTCCATCGATCCGATTAGCGTGGAAATCATTCGCTGCGCTCTGAAAGCAGCCGCCAACGAGATGTCGGCGGTGCTGAAAAAGACCGCCTATAACATGATGATCTACGAGGTGCAGGATTACTGCGTCAGCATCGTCGACCACCAAGGCCGGACGATGTCGCAGAATGAAGGCGCCTTGCCGATTTTTCTCGCCGATCTCGGCGTGGCGGTGCAGGACGGCGTGGAGATCTACGGGCTCGATAACATCCATCGTGGCGATGTTTTCTTGGTCAATCACCCGGAGATCTGCGGCCAGCATCTCAATAACATGGTGGTCTACACGCCGTTCTTCTGGGAGTCCAAGCTGATCTGCTTTCTGGCGGTGCGCGCGCACTGGATCGACGTCGGCGGCGCCAGCACCGGCTTCGGATCGAGTATGACCCGGGACGTCTATGAGGAAGGACTACAAATTCGTTCCGTGAAGATTTACGCGAAAGGCAAACCGAATACTGAAGTCTTGCGCTTGATCGAAGACAACATCCGATTCCCCGAGTCCTCTTTTGGTGATCTCCGGGCGCAGATCGCGTGCTGCCGCACCGGAGAAGAGCGGCTCGAACAGATCTGCCGCAAGTACGGTGGGGCGGGGTTCCAAGAAGCGGTGGAAGTCATCTGGCATCAGACCGATAAGCTCGTGCGCGAAGCCGTGCGGACGATTCCCGATGGAGTTTATGAGGCGTCGTCGTTTCTCGATGACGACGGAAAAGATTTTACCAAGACGATTCCCATTAAGGTTCGGGTGATTGTTCGTGACGACGAGTTCACCATTGACTTCTCCGACGTATGCGATCAGGTGCCGGGGTTTATCAATTGCGGCGCTTCGGGAGGAATGGCCGCAGCGCGGGTGGCCTTCAAGGCGCTCACCTCGCCCCGTCGGGAAGTGAACGAGGGTTCCTTTCGCGCCCTCAAGGTGATTCTGCCGCCGGGAAAATTGCTCAGCGCAAAGCGGCCCGCGCCCATCGGCGGCTGGAGCTTGTCACTGCCGACGGTGCTCGACACGATCTTGCTGGCGCTGGCACCCGTGTTGCCGGAGCGTATCCCTGCGGCTCACAAAGGCGACATGGGCGGCTACGCGATCTTTGGCACGCACCCGAAGACCGGACGACGCTATGTCTGTCAGAATATCATCGGCGGTGGTTGGGGCGGTCGCCCGTTTGAAGATGGGGCGTCTGCCGCGGTTTCGATGTGTCAGGGCGACGTGAAGAATACCCCAATCGAGTTGCAGGAGCTCTATTATCCTTTGCTCTATGAACGCCACACTCTGCGAGCTGACAGCGGCGGTGCGGGAAAATTCCGCGGCGGCGTCGGTCTCGAAGTCAAAGTGAAACCACTGCACGATCTTTTCGTCAGCCGTAACACGGATCGGATTCAATGCCCGCCCTGGGGTTTGTTGGGCGGCGGGCAGGGCGCGACCAACGCGACCTTGATCCAGCGCAACAACAAGGAAGACATACTTCCAGGCAAGTTCAGCCATCTTCTGGTGCGGCCCGGAGAGACGGTGACGTTTCTAACCGCTGGCGGTGGGGGACATGGCGATCCGGCAGGGCGCGACACTGGCGCAGTAGAGCGAGATGTTGCGCTAGGCTACGTGTCTGAAGCGCGGGCCAAGCGAGACTACCCGCCGGCTTTTGGGCACGCAACCATACAAGGTGAGCGTGATTCTCAAGTTCAACCTGTTCCCTCGTCCAAGACCTGATTCGTCATTTCGACGTTTCGAGAATTCTCGAAACGTCGAAATGTCTCACAGGCATGGTCCAATGGTTCGACGGACTCTTATTTTGACGTGTTGAGAATTCTCAAAACCCCTTGTGCATCGATCGGGCTTCCGCAACATGACAGGCATGATTTTCGAGCCCTGTGATCCGAACTGCTATGATGCTAGACCTGACTCTGCGCATTAAAGTCCCCGCTAATCGCGCTTCCGGGTTGAATTATCTTTGTTTATCTGCGTTCCATTAATTCAGTGAACGAGATCGTCGCCAACGACCGGCTCGGAGCCTTCTGCCGCCATACCCACGTCGAGATGAAGGGCGCGTCGCAGGGGCCGCTCCTGGGGCTCACGTTCGCGGTCAAGGACATCTACGACGTCGCGGGCCACAGGACCGGCTTCGGCAGTCCCGACTGGCTGCGCACCCACGGGCCTGCGGCGCAGACGGCGCCGGTCGTTCAGCGGCTGCTCGACGCGGGCGCGCATCTCGTCGGCAAGACCCACACCGACGAATTGACCTGGAGCCTGACGGGCGAGAATGCGCACTACGGCGCGCCGTTGAACGTGAGCGCGCCGGGGCGCATTACCGGCGGCTCGTCCAGCGGGTCGGCTTCTGCCGTCGCCGCCGGCGTGGTGGACTTTGCCGTCGGCAGCGACACCGGCGGCTCGGTGCGCCTGCCGGCAAGCTTCTGCGGGATCCTCGGCATGCGACCCACGTACGGGCGCATCCCCCTCGATGGTGTGTGCCCCCTTGCGCCGAGCTTCGATACCTGCGGCTGGTTTGCGCACGACGCCGGGGTCTTCGAGCGCGTGGGACGCACCCTGCTCTGCGACGACGTGCCCGCGCCGCCTCCCGCGCGCTTGCTCATCGCCCAGGACGCGTTCGAAGTCGCCGGAGAAACGGCGCGCTCCGGTCCGCGCTCGACAAGGTCGCAGCGCTGGTCGGGATGCCCGAGCCTGTGACGGTGGGTGACGAGCCGCTCACGCGATGGATGGATTATTTCCGCTTCCTACAGGGCGCAGAAGCATGGGCTTGCCACGGCGAGTGGATTACGCGGGAAGAGCCTGCGCTCGGCCCGGGAGTCAAGGAACGCTTTGCCTGGGCACCGACGGTGAGTCACGAAGATATTACGCGCGCCAGGACACGGCGCGAGGAGATCGCGCGCCGCATGGCGGAAATGCTTGTGGGAAGAACGGTGCTCGCGCTCCCGTCCACGCCCGGCATCGCGTTGCTTCGTAACTCGCCGCCAAAAGTGCTCGATGACTTGCGTGCGCGAGCGCTGCCTATCCTGTGCATCGCCGGTTTGGCGCGGCTGCCGCAAGTGTCACTGCCGCTGGCGGAGCTCGACGGTTGCCCGCTCGGGTTGTCGCTCCTCGCCGCACGCGGC
>JAHKKJ010000621.1 GCA_020027655.1 Deltaproteobacteria bacterium
AAACCACTTCATATCCTGCGCGCGCACGCCGTAGTCGTCGTCAAAGAATCCCCGAATCCACACAGCCGCTGTCATCGCATACTCCGGAGTGCCGACTTTTTTTCCTTTAAAGTCTGCCGGTTTTTTGATACCTGAATCGACGTTGTAGTAAACGGACGCGTGCCTGAAAAATCGCGAAGGGAATACAGGAATGCCCACGAAAGGAGAATCACCTCGACCCAGCATAGTGATATGGTTGGAGAGGGACATTTCCGAGGCGTCGAATTCCCGATAATGTCCCATGCGCCAGAAGATTTCTTCCGACTGGAGCGCAACGTAATTTAGCTTGATGCCTTCCGGTTCCACCGAGCCGTCCTGAAGCGGCTTGGTTCGGTCGTAGTCGCCGCAAGCGACGGTTAAGAATAATTTTTCCACTCTTACTCCTTTAATGTTTCTTGGCCGAGGATAGAGGATCGAAGATAGGGAATCGATACAATCTTCGATCTTCTATTCTCCATCTTCGATTTACTTCGCGTCCCAGTGCGAATAGCGCTGGGCGATAGCAATGAGGACGACGGAGATCACGGAAATGACGAGCCCGATAGCGGCGACGCGGCCGCGCATGCCGTCGAGATAAAGAAAGTAGAGTAGAGGGCCGAGAGGCTCGGAGCCGGGACTATAGAGAAATAAGGTCGCGCTGAACTCGCGCATGAAGATCGTCACAAGAATAATCCAGCCCGCCATAACGCCGGGGCGCATCATGGGAATCAAGACACGGCGAAACGTGGCCAGGAAACCAGCGCCGCAAGCAACCGAGGCTTCTTCAAGCTCCTTGTGAACTTGAATAATCGTGCTGCTGACGGCTCTCATCCCGTAGGGCAAAAAACGAGTGACGTAGGCGATTAAAATGATCCATATCGTCGCATAGACCGGGATAGGGAAATCGATATAGGCCCATAGCAGTCCCAGGGCCAAGGCGGTTCCAGGAAAAGCCCAGGGGATAAACACCAACCCCTCAAGGATGCCTCTGCCCGCGAGCTTTGTGCGGACTGTAATATAAGAAGCCAGGGAGGCGAGGAGCATGCACACGGTTGCACCCATCAGCGCGAGAAAAAGACTATTTGCGAATGCGCGGTGAACTCTTGGCGTGGCCCAAATATAGCGAAAGTGATCCAACGTCAAATTGTTCCAGGTTTGCCAGGTCGGCACGTGATAATAAGGGAGAATTGCCACGAGCAGAAGAACCAAGATCGGCAACACGACCAATAACAGTAGCAATAGAAACGCCACGGCGGAGGCCAGGTACTTCCAGTTGCCGAGGTCGATTTGATGGGGACGAAAGCCCTTGCCGGTGACAGTGGAGAAACTCTCCACCTGCGACGTAAAGCGACGGTAGAGATAAACGAAGAGCAGGGCGACCATCAGTATGCCGACGCCATAGGTGGCCGCGAGATTATGATTGGTGGGAAAAGATCCGAGAGCTTCACGCCAAATCTTGGTTGTAAAGACCTCAATGCGCGCGGGCAGGGCGATGATCGCCGGTGTGTCGAAACTCTCCACAGCGCGCACAAAGTTAAGAGTAGCTGCGGCCAGAATCGCCGGACGCATCAAAGGAAAAGTAATCCGGCTCATCACGCCCAATTCACCGGAGCCGAGCGTCTTGGCGGACTCCTCCAGCGAAGGATCCATGCTTTTTAGTGCGGCGGCGATGATCAGGAAAGCCAGCGGCGTCAAGATCAACGCCTCGACAAAGATCAACCCCGCCATGGAATAGATGTTGAACGGCCCTTTCTCCAACCCAAGAACTTTTACAAACAACCCGTTAATAAGGCCGTTGCTGGGATTCAACAGCATGACCCAGGAGATGGAGACGAGAATCGGCGGCAGAATATTGGGAATGATAGCCGTCAGCTCAAAGAGCCTCCGGAAAGGGGCGTTGGTCCGAATCGTGATCCACGCCAGGGCCAACGCGAAGATCACGGAGAGCCCGGCGGCTCCCAGACCGAAAATGAAAGAGTTTAACAGCAGCGGATAGGCTTCCGGATCACCGTAAGCTTTCACATAATTTTGCAAGGTAAAATGGCCGGGGACACCCAAGGGAGCGTCCATCACGCTGCCGTAGAAGAGGAAGAACGTGGGATAGAGACTCAGAAAGCCGATAATGCCGCCAACGAGGAGAAATACCCAGCTGATAGGCTGGCTGAGAAAACTGCCGATCCGGGTTCGGCTCCACGCGGTCGATAGGAGGCTGGGATCAGCCGCGAGGATTCTCTCGTTGGCGGACACGGAACGATTCGGTTACCGCAGAAAGATCTGCTGGTACTCCTTTTTCTTTTCGGCAAACTGTTTCGAGTCGAGATCGTACATCTCGACAAACTGAATCTTGTCGGCATCGGGCAGCGGCGGATAGACGCCTTTACGGTTCACAAACTCACCCAACTTGGCGATTAACGACATACTCTCCTGACCGAGGAAAAAATCAATAAGCGCCTTGCCGGCGTTGGGATGAGGTGCCTTGCTACCTAGGGTCAGATAGTGGCCATCTCCCATCATTTTTCCTAGCCTGACGTAGTCCAGAGGGGCTCCCCTTTGGCCGTAAATGTATGCGTACTTGACATAGGTAATGGCTATCGGCGTTTCACCTGTAGCGACACGTTCTGCCGCAGGGAGCAAAGATTCGACGAGGACGGGCTTTTGTGCGGCTAAATCACGAATATATTTTTCAGCCTTTTCTTTCCCCATGAGTTTTTCGAGACTGGCGACCCATTGGGTCGTCGTCGTGTGCTGAGTCGGATCAGGCATGACGAGCTTGCCGCGATACTGAGGTTTGACGAGGTCTTCGAGTGACTTGGGCGCCTCAGTGGGACTGACGACGCTCTTGTTATAAAGCACCCCGATGACCACGTTGCGATAGCGCGGACCAAGATTGGGATCGATCGATTCTTTGGTGAAATCCTTGGCCGATGGTGAATCGTATTTGGCAAAAATCCCTTCTTTGAACATGATCTGCATCGGATTATCGTTGGTCAGAATGATATCAAAGAGCGGTTTCCCTGCACGATATTCGCTCAAGGCACGGTCCATGACTTTGGTCGCTGACGCGCGCCAATAATCCACTTCGATGCCGGTTTTTTTCTTGAACACGTTAAAAACCGTTTCCGCCGAATCGGATTCCAAGGAGCCGTAAACCACGGCTTTCCCCTCTTTTTTGCCGGCTTCAATGAGATTCGCACTCTGGCTATAAACCGGCACAGTGCTGAGAAGTACGGTTGCCAGAAACACGAATCCAAAGGTTATTTTTGAGAGCATAACTAGCCTCCTCGGTTTTGCCTTCGTCACTGTTATTTAGACGTAAGCGGAGCAAATGTTTTCAGATTTAACCTATTGAGTCAAGCTTGGTTCAAAGCTTGTTGACAGCAGTAATAGCCGATCATATAAGGGTTTTTCAGCAGGCTGCTAAAAAAGTCATGTAGTGTGGTGT
>JAHKKJ010000622.1 GCA_020027655.1 Deltaproteobacteria bacterium
CTGTTCGCAAACCTCCATGTATTCGTCGATGTCCACGAGGATGATATGCTTCGGTGCGATTTCGCCCAACGGCGCGAGCACCGGCTTAATGAAGAATTTCCGGGTGCCCGGTATTCTCGCGCTCACATGTCCGTGGTAATCCGCTAAGCCCTGGTAAAACATGATGCGGTTGCCCAACGCTACTTTCTTTTTGAGTTCTTCAAGCTCCCGCTTGCTGCTTGCCACTTTTGGTCCCCTTTCTCAACTAGGAAGTAAGGCCTTGAACGCGCTGTTCTTTGATGACGGGTGCATTATCCTGGTCTTCTTGCCAGTGAATGTTCATCCAATTCCATTGCGCCGGATAGGCTCGGACGGTTCTTTCCAGCCATTGCGTCATCCGCAGCGTGTTTTCGCGTATTGCGGCTTTGTCTTTATCGGTTCTGATCAAATCAAGTTCAGGCTCGACGATCATCTTTAGACCCTGACTCTTATCATGGATCAAGTAGACAGGCACAACCGCCGCTCCGGTTCTGAGCGCCAGGGTCGCCGGTCCTCGACGAGCGAGCACAGTGCGGCCAAAAAAAGGTACGTGAATTCCGTTGTTCCTACGATATTCGTCGGCAATCACGACGGCCAGCTCGTTACGACGCAGTACTTGGCTAAGTTCGCGCAAGGCTTCCCGACGGGGCCGGGCATGAATCGTTTTCTGCCGGACTTTTAGCCGATAATCGTCCATAAATCTGGCAAATCGCTGATTTCTTGGCTGATTGATGAGAACCCACATCGGATAACCTTCCGTCGCCAAGCGAGTTCCAACTAGAAAAAAGTTTCCTAGATGCGCGCTGAGCACAATAACGCCGTGCTCTTTTAACAGAGCTGCGTCGAGATTTTCCCGGCCTTCGATAGGAATTTCCGAGCGCAGGTTCTCGGCCGGTATGACTAGCGCGATGGCGATCTCAACAAAGTCGCGAAAAAAATTCCGCAGCGATTTGCGAACAGTTTCTTCAACCTCGACTCCAGTCAGTTTCTCTCCGAGTGCGAAGCGCACATTTCTGACCGACCTCGTACGAAAGCCGCGGAAAAGATAAAAGCCAATGTCGGCGAGGGTATCGGAGAAGCGATAGAGCCATTGGCGCGGAAAAATCCTCACCGCAAGGCAACCCGCATTAAAACCCACCCAAGCACCGATATGGGCGGCGCTTTCACTCCACGATTGAATCATTGGGATGTAGCTGGAGTCGCGGTTCGAGAGAACGGCGTTAGCTCACAAAGTACGCCAATCTACGATACTTTTGCCTTAGATTAGATTGGACAACCCGCTCCGTTTCTTGCCGGGTTTTTATTAGGGTTTTATTATGGTAAAAATGCTGGGTACCGTGGCGAGGAAAAAGTACTATGCGGATGATATTGCCATCTCTGAAAGAGCGTCGCGTCGTAGACCGCCTGCTTTCAGCTTTTTTCCGTGAGTACAAGCCTCAGGATTTCAAAAAAGCCATAGCTGGTCTCTGTCGTTTCTACCATCTGAAGAATCCTCGGATAGAGTGGTATGAGTACATCGACTGGGGGAAAACCGCTGGCAAGACATACGAAAACGGACAGGTCTATCTGGTTCACCCTGAGAATTGGAAAAAGGGCAGAAAATATAACTCAGAACGAAAGTGGATTAACACCGTTTATCACGAGATGGGTCATTATGTTTTTTGGGCGGATGCGGAAAACAAGGCCGACATGTTTGCCTTTCGAATGGTCCGGGGTTTGAACAATCACCGAAACAACCACCGTTAGAGAAGGCCGGGTGGTTTGGATCCGCTAAAGTCATGGATCCGCATTCCCTGTCTGGCCGTACGACTGAAACCACCACGCCGATCTAGATAATTTCTCTTTCTTGAGATAAAAATTGATTCTTCTCACGCACGAGTTTTCCTACTATGCGGTCTAACTTTGAAAAGGTTGCCACGGAAGTCGACTTTCCTGACCTCGAACGATCAATCCTCGATTTTTGGCAACGCGTGCGTGCCTTCGAGCTGCTCCGGGAAAAGAATCGTGACAAGCCGAAATGGTCTTTCCTCGATGGTCCGATTACCGCTAACAATCCTATGGGCGTACACCATGCGTGGGGCCGTACGTACAAAGACGCTTATAGCCGCTATTTTGCCATGACTGGCCACGAGTTGCGTTATCAAAACGGCTTCGACTGCCAAGGGCTTTGGGTCGAGGTAGAGGTGGAAAAAGAACTTGGTCTAGGGTCGAAGCAGGATATTGAGAATCTTGTGCCGGACGACCGCTTCGCGAGCATCGACCGGTTCGTTGCACTATGCAAAGAACGGGTGAACAAATTCGCCCGCATTCAGACAGAGCAATCGACTCGCCTCGGCTACTGGATGGACTGGGATCGAGATGAAGACTGGCTCAAACCGCCCGACGAGCGTCGCAGCTACTTCACCATGTCCGAGGAAAACAACTACACGATTTGGAGCTTCCTCAAAAAGTGTCATCAACGCGGCTTGATTTACCGAGCTTACGACTCAATGCCTTGGTGCCCCCGTTGCGCCGTAGGTATTAGCCAGATGGAGATGCACGAAGGCTATCAAAGAGTCGCTCACAGGGCGGTGTTTGTGCGCTTCCCCCTGCGTGGGCGGCCAGGGGAAAACCTGCTGGTCTGGACGACCACGCCCTGGACGCTAACCAGCAACGTGGCCGTCGCGGTTAACCCGGCTCTCACCTACTTGAGGATTCGCCATCGAAACGAAGTGTACTATTTGGCCAAAGGCACCTTCACGGCGCAACGACTTGAAGAGGAGTTCCGGAGAAAGGAATGGGTCGAGGGAGTACCCAAACTCAAGTCCATTGAACAGATCTTCAAGGAGAAAGGTGGCTACGAAGTCTTGGGCGAGTTGTCGGGGACGGAGATGCTGGCGTGGCCATACGCTGGCCCTTTCGATGAGTTCGCGGCGCAGGGTTATCCGGGAGGCTTTCCAGCGGAAATTGCCGAGGTGGCGGTAAAACAAAAGTGGGGACCAGCAAAACCTGCGCGTGAGATCCATAGCGTGATACCGTGGGATGCGGTGAGCGAGGCTGAAGGCACCGGTATCGTACACATTGCCCCGGGATGCGGCAAGGAAGATTTCGCCCTCGGCAAGGAGGAAGGTCTCGTTCCAATTGCGCCCCTGAACGAGGCCGGCATATTCCTGCACGGCTTTGGAGAGCTTGAAGGCGAATCGGCGCTTAATCCAGTCACCATCGACTGGATAGTGGCCAATCTCCAGCAGAAGGGACTGCTTGTGGCGGTCGAGCCATACCCGCACAACTATCCCCACTGCTGGCGCTGCAAAACAGAACTTCTCTTCAGGCTGGTGGATGAGTGGTTTATCGATATGCGTTGGCGTGATGCGATCATGAAAATCTGTCATGACGCCCGCTGGGTTCCCGACTTTGGCTTGCAACGCGAACTCGACTGGCTAAAAAACATGGGCGACTGGATGATTTCAAAGAAACGCTATTGGGGACTCGCTTTGCCTATCTGGGTATGTGAGACCTGCGGCGCTTTTGACGTCATTGGCAGTCGTGAGGAGCTCAAGAGTCGAGCTGTGGCTGGATGGAATGAATTCGAAGGCCACTCGCCGCACCGGCCGTGGGTGGATCTGGTCAAAATTCGTTGTGCCAAGTGCGACGGGATGGGGAGCCGGATTTCTGACGTCGGCAACCCTTGGCTTGACGCCGGCATCGTGCCCTACTCGACCTTGGGTTATAACCGCGACCGAAAGTACTGGCAGGAATGGTTTCCCGCGGACTTTGTTACCGAGAGCTTCCCCGGGCAGTTTCGCAACTGGTTCTACGCGCTCCTTGCGATGAGCACGATGATGGAGGAGCAAGCGCCCTTCAAGGTGTTGTTGGGTCATGCCTTAGTGCGTGACCAAAAAGGCGAGGAGATGCACAAGTCGAAGGGCAACGCCATCCCCTTCGAGGAATCCGCGGAAAAAATGGGGGTTGATGTGATGCGCTGGATGTTTTGCCGGCACAATCCAGCCAACAACATCAATTTCGGCTACGCCCCTGCGGACGAGATTAGAAATCGCTTCATTTTCAAGCTGTGGAATACCTATGCCTTTTTTTGCAACTATGCTCGACTGGATGGCTTTGATCCCGACAGCCCGGCCGTTCCGGTGCACGAAAGGCCCGACATCGACCGTTGGATTCTGTCCGACCTGCAGTTACTGATCCAAACGGCGCGGCGTGAATTTGAAAACTACGACGTGATGGGCTTTTGTGTTTCGGCCGAAACTTTCGTTGCCGAAAAGCTCAGCAACTGGTATGTGCGCCGAAACCGCCGGCGGTTTTGGAAGAGCGAAAAGAGCAATGACAAACTGGCGGCCTACCAGACGCTTTATACTGTACTAATGAACTTGATCCGACTCTTTGCACCGATCATGCCGTTTTTGACCGAGGTGATGTACCAGAACCTGGAGCGGAGAGACAAGAAGACGGACCAGGACGTCAGCATCCACCATTGCAACTTTCCCGCGGTTGATGAGTCGCTAATCGACGTCGAGCTTTCCGCCGACATGGAGG
>JAHKKJ010000120.1 GCA_020027655.1 Deltaproteobacteria bacterium
CATCGATCACATTTTATTCGGCACCGATCTGCCGTTTGGCGAAGATGGAGACTACGTGGAGCGCGCGCTTGAGTGTATTGAAGGGGCAGACCTCTCTCCCGAGCAAAAGGATATGATTTACCGGGGCAACGCAGCCAAAATTTTTCAACTGTAACTGTGATGCGACTTTACTAAGTAATTCATTGGTTACTAGAGTATGAGAACTAAGGGGCGAGTCGTGGAGAGCGCGGGCACCCCAACCGAAAGGAAGCGTTCAGGCCCGGACCGTCGGAATAACCGCCCTGGGAGTGGATCGGGTGGTGGCCGACAAGGCACAGATCCATTGCCCGCGCTTGGAAGGGCTCGTCCCTTAGTTCCTGAATAATGGAAGTCGTGTCTAGATACTTATGAACTCCTCAATAATATAATTCATTGTAGCTAGAGACAAAGGAGGCTTATTATGAGTTCCCCCGGTGCGGAAGATCAAAGGAAAGCTCAAGCAGACTTCTATGCAGGGCTTGAACAGCTCTATTTACTCCCCAACTGGGCGAGGGAAGCCGAGAGTCAGGTCGCTCACGGTCCGCATGCAGCGGCGGTTCCCTGGCTCTGGAAGTGGTCTGAAGTCAGGCCAAATATCCTGAGGACCGTCAGTCTCGTCACTCCTGAAGATGTCGAGCGCCGCGCGATAGGCCTTATCAATCCGAGGTTACGAGAACTGGGGCGTCGCGGCGCCACGCCGACCTTGACAGCCGCGGTGCAGCTCATCATGCCGGGGGAAGTAGCAGTTTCCCATCACCACACGCCGGCAGCTTTGCGCGTCATCATGGAGGGCAAAGGGGCGTACACGGCGGTGGACGGCGAGCGCTGTTGGATGGAACCGGGGGATCTTATTCTCACGCCTGCCTGGACTTTTCATGATCACAAGCACGAGGGAGAAGGTCCCATGATCTGGTTGGATGGACTCGACGTGCCGCTGATCAGATCGATCGACAGCAATTTTTTCGAACGCTATCCAGGCCAAAGACAGCAAGCGCTGACGCAACCGGACGGCGCTTCGACGAGGCGTTTCGCTTCTGCGGGCTTAAGGCCGGCCGCCTTCAAATGGGACAAGCCCTACTCTCCCCTGACTCGTTATCCTTGGGAGCGAACCGAGCAGGCCCTGCAAGCGATGATCGAGAAAGAAGCGACCCCTTTTGATGACCTGTACTTAGAATATGTAAACCCCTTAACCGGTGCGGCGGTCATGCCTTCCATGGGCTGTTATGCCCAACGGCTCAGACCCGGCGTTCAAACGCGATCTCACCGTCACAACGCCAGCGCGGTCTATTATGTCTGCCGTGGGTCGGGCTATACCACGATCGAAGGAAAGCGCTTTGAATGGTGTCAGGGCGACGTGCTGGCTCTGCCCGGTTGGCACTGGCACGCCCACGCCAACGGCTCAACGACTGAGGACGCCTACCTGATTTCGTTTACGGATGAACCGCTCCTAAAATACCTTGGAATCTTTCGCGAACAGAGCGGCGAGTGAGGTTTGCTAGAAGCTCCTTCCGTGCATCAACCTACGGGCAACGTTATGACAGAAGAATCCGAGGTGCCGGTGCTGATCTGCGGCGGTGGCCCCGTTGGTTTGGCATTGGCCATAGAGCTTGGATCGCGCGGCGTTGAGTGCGTGCTCGTCGAGCAGGGCGATGGCACCGTTCCTGTGCCCAAGATGAGCCAGCTCTCCACTCGAACCATGGAATTCTGTCGCCGCTGGGGCATCGCGGACCAGACCAAGAAAGCGGGCTGGCCGGAAGAGCACCCCGCCGATTTTATATACGTCACGAACATGATCGGTTATGAACTCTTCCGCCAAAAATTCGCTCCCTACGCGAAGCAGGGAGACCTGGGCTACACACCGGAAGGGCCGCGCCAATGCCCGCAAATTTTTTTTGATCCCATCCTGCTTCGACACGCAGCCTCACTGCCCTCCGTGACCCTGCGTTATCATACCCGGTTGGAGTCTTTTGAAGCGGATGCCAACGGGGCTCACGCGAAGTTGACGTCCCTAGAAACCGGCCGAAGCCAGAGGGTCAATGCAGATTATCTCGTCGGCTGCGATGGGTTTGACGGTCACGTGCGCAAAGCTTTGAAAATCGCGTACGAGGGATCCGGGATATTGAGCTACAGCGCAAGTATTTTTTTTAGATCAAAGTCACTCGGCGCTTTGCATAATAAAGGTTGGGGAAGGTTTTACCGGCTGGTCGATGCTTCCGGTCATTGGTCCGATCTCATCGCCATCGACGGGCACGAGCTATGGCGTCTCACGTGCTTTCACGTCGATCCCGAGACGGACATGGACTCTCTTGATGTCGAGGCCTTGCTAACTAGAGCCGCAGGCACCGCGTTTCCACATGAAGTTCTTTCGGTTTTACCTTGGAAGCGCCGCGAGTTGGTCGCCACGAGCTATGGGCGCGGCCACGTTTTTATCGCCGGCGACGCCGCCCATCAGATGTCCCCTACCGGAGGCATCGGGATGAACACCGGTATCGGCGACGCTGTCGATATCGGCTGGAAACTCGCTGCGGTGCTGCAGGGCTGGGGCGGACCGCATTTGTTAGCGTCCTACGAGATTGAGCGCAAGCCCGTCGCCGTTAGCAGCGTAACCGTTTCCAGTGAGACCTACGTGCATGAAACGTCGCTTCCAGCCAATCCAGCGATTGCGGAAAACTCCGGAGAAGGTGAACGGGCGCGCCGGCAATTCGCCGAAGCCTTGCGCGGTAGACGCGGGCAAGGTAACGAACGGATTCACGAGAGCGTGAAACTGGGCTACGGCTACGAGGGCTCACCGATCATCTGGCCTGACGAAACAAAAGCGCAGACGGTGAAGGACGGTAAATTTACGCTCTCGTGCCGCTCTGGATCGCGCGCGCCCCATGCATGGCTGAGCGAAAATACTTCCACGCTTGATTTGTTTGGCGATGGTTTTGTGCTATTGCGCTTCGGTCGAAACATCGATGCGTCGTCTCTTGTCGCTGCTGCTGCGGATCGCGGTGTCCCGCTTAAAGTTGTGGATATCGATAATCGCGACATCGCCGCGCTCTACGAGCGCAAGCTGGTTCTGGTCCGTCCGGACGGTCACGTAGCATGGCGCGAGGATGCATGTCCCGATAATGCGAGTGCTCTTATCGACAGAGTGCGCGGCGCCGGCAGCGCGTGAACGGAGTTCTCTACTCGTGTCGTACCAAGCAAATCTCCCCTGCCCCTCTTTTTCAAAGAGGGGTATGCTATGAGACCTTAGGAATTGAGAACTTGCACGTGTAAGACCTTTCCCCCTTTTTTTAAAGGGGGATCAAGGGGGATTTTGCAAGCGTATAGGTCTGTAGCTGATGCCCATTGCGTAAACCAATCGGCTTCGAGTCTTGGGAGATCGCGGGCTGGAACCCGAAACTTTGGACCCGAAACCCGCAACTGATACTTATCTAAGGAGGCCTCGGTGGAAGAATCAAATCCAACAAAACGCCGCACCATCGGCAGAGATACCATTCGGTCTCATCTAGTCGTAGAGGTAGCCTCGGAGCTCGTCGACCGTCCTGAGTGGCCGTATCGCCAAGCCCGGATCAACCTAAGAGAACAGGGCGGGGACGACTGGCCAGTCTGTCTGTTCGGTAGCGATAGTCCTGCGGCTATCGACCAAGTGGCCCGCGGTGAAGTTCAGGTCGCGATTATCAATCCGGCTGGGCCTCTAGCTCTAGCGTTGCGCGGGAAAGGACCTTTCAAGAGCCCCATTCCACTTCGGGCCATAACGGTGATTCCGTCGCCGGATCAGCTTGCCTTTGCGGTGACCCAACGCACCGGTTTGAAGTCTTTGCAAGACATCCGTGACCGCCGGTTTCCCCTACGGGTCTCCCTACGCGGGCAGATGGATCACTCACTTCATCTGGTCGTCAAAGAGGTTCTTTCCGCGGCAGGTTTTTCACTAGACGACGTTGTTTCTTGGGGCGGACAGATTCGCTACGACGCGGGCCTGCCCAACAGTCCGACGCGGCTCGGCGCCGTACAACGAGGCGAGGTGGATATGCTCATTGACGAAGCGGTGCGCTCGTGGGTGGACGCCGCCCTGGAATCGGAGATGCGTGTTCTGCCGTTGGACGAGCAACTATTAGAGCGGCTGGAAGAACTCGGCTTCCGCCGGGCAGTGATCTCGAAGGCGCGTTACGCCAAATTGAAAGAGGATGTGCTCACTCTCGATTTCAGCGGCTTCCCTGTGTACACCCACGTGAACGTGCCGGATGCCATCGTTACTTCGATTTGTTCCGCCCTAGAAGCAAGGAAGGAAAAAATCCCCTGGCAAGAAGAAGGTCCCCTGCCTCTGGACCGCATGTGTCGCGACACGCCGGAAGGACCTCTCAATATTCCCTTGCATCCCGCCGCCGAGCGTTTCTGGCGTGAACGTGGCTATCTACCATAGATACCCATGGGAAGCGCCCATTGACGAAGCTGGGCAGTTATTGCACTCTAGTCTTCAAATTCCCTTAGGCCAAAGTCTCGCGCGCTCGAAGCCAGTCGCGGTGCTGCTGATCTCGCCGCATCGAAAGATATTCAATCCAGTCACATCACAGAAGCGATTCAATGATGAGCGGCAACCTAACTGGACTGCCAAAAGACCTGCCGGTTCCTGTAGGCGAGGGCGCTGCCGCCCACTTGAAAGACATGAGCCTTGTGAAGATCGCACTGTCATCGACGGATGGAACGAACGTTGAACTGGCCTCGCTACCAGGTCGGTTGGTGATCTACATCTATCCGATGACAGGGCGGCCAGGAGTTCCATTGCCGGACGGCTGGGACAAATAGTTCTCGAGGAGACCACGTGTCCGTAGTCGAATTTGAAAGCACCCCGAGTCGTACGCTCCAGCGCTACTATCCGTGGGTTGTCATCGGCATCGCTTTTCTGACCGTCGGTGTAGCTTTTGGCATGCGCAATGCGTTCGCCGTCTTTTTGATCGCAGTCATCGAAGAGTTTCACTGGAGCCGCGGATTGGCATCCGGCGCGCTCATGCTTGGTTCGGTTATGTGGACTCTCGCCGCGCCGGGCATCGGGATTCTTCTTGATCGACTCGGCCCGCGGATCGTATTACCCGGCGGCTCGATCATTATGGCGCTTGGCTTCGTCATCAGCGGGATGGCTCATAGCGTCGCCGAGTTCTATATCGGCATGGGAGTCTTTATGGGTATTGGATTCGCGGCGCTGCCAATGACCTCTCAAGCCACGTTCTTATCCAACTGGTTCATTCGCAAACGCGGCATGGCGATCGGAACGGCCGCTTCCGGAATCGGTTTGGGGATCCTTATCGTCGTGCCTTTGACACAGTGGCTGATCGCCATGTACGGCTGGCGCGCGGCGTTTTTCATCCTTGCGGGTGTGTTGGCGATAGTGGTGGCTCCTTTGAATTATTTCTTTCAACGCCAAAGACCGGAGGAGATGAATCTCAAGGCCGATTTTGGCGACCCGCCGGCACGGCCATCGGTAGGATCTATGAAGGCTGCGCGTAGCGACGGTCCGAGCTTAAAAGAGGCGCTTCGAACCTGGCGCTTTTGGGCCTTCGCTGTCGGTGTGTTGGCCGGGGCGATTCCGTTGCATATGGTGTTGATTCATCAGGTGGCCGCGGTAAGCGACGCCGGCTTCTCTA
Source organism: Deltaproteobacteria bacterium (assembly GCA_020027655.1). GTDB lineage: Bacteria > Desulfobacterota > Binatia > UBA9968 > UBA9968 > DAIRFP01. The sequence continues at coordinate 5,649 of JAHKKJ010000120.1, forward strand.
AAGAACTGGCGGCATTTGGCTTGGGATTGATCGGACTCTTCACCGCACCGGCAATGATCTTTATGGGTCTGTTAGCCGACCGGATCGGCCGCCAATGGTCCTACCTGCTCGGCTCGGCAGCACTGATGTTAGGCATCTTCCTGTTGATGATGATCACCGACGCGAGCAGAAGTTGGCTGTTCTATGCTTTCCCGCCTTTTATCGCCTTCGGTTTTTCGTCCCGGCAGTCACTTTATCCCACCATCGCAGCGGACCTGTTTCACGGCAAGGCCTTCGGTTCAATCATCGGCGCCATCGCGCTATTTATCGGCGCGGGAGCGGGAATCGGGCCTTGGCTCGGCGGCGTGATTCATGATTGGACCGGCAATTATTATTGGGCCTTCTGTGTCGCCCAGGCGATGACCTTGGCTTCGGTAGGTTTTATATGGATGGCCGGTTCCCGGGATCATTAAAGGGAGTTCTCTAAGTCATGGGAAGATCTTTGACTTAGTTTAGCTGGCTGTGATAGCTGGGCGCTATGTCAAAACCAACGAAACAGTTTACCGGAGAAATCGGCATCCACTATCCTCTTCATGTTCTCAATCGTTACTCTTTGCCGGAGTTGATCGGGCTGGCTGAGACTGCATGGCAGACGATGGAAAGATTTGGCTTCAGCCAGGTTTGGACCAACGACAATTTGGAATATCGTAGCGTGTTGGCGAGCTCAGCGGCCATCGTGGCACGGTTACCGGTGAAGCTTGGGACTGCGGTCACCGTTCCCTATTTTCGTAACCCGGTCGATCTGGCCATGGCTTTTGCGACGATATCCGAGCTCACGAACGGGCGCGAGATTTCTCTCGGCTTAGGGCCTGGATCGCGAGCCATACTCGCGCATCAAGTGGAACGGGTTAAGCCGCTCATCATCATGGCAGAGTTGGCGACTGCATTGCGAAAATTATTTTCCGGCGAAGCGCTTAGGAGCAGCGAGATTCCTGTTCTGGCGTCCTATTTTCACATGAACGCGGAACAGTACGCGCTCCGCTTCAAAACCCAATCGCCGATCCGCCTCTATTACGGTCCGAGTCTTCTCAAGCCCGTGGTGCTGGATCTCATCGCGGGCCACTTCGATGGTGTGATCCTGCAAACTCTCTACGGCATCGCGGACATGGAAGCATCGCTGGCGCGTCTTCAAGAAGCGCGGGCGCGATCCCCGCTGGGTGAGCCGCTGCGCAAAGTCATGCTGCTTAACGCTTCGATTTCGCGCGATGGACAGGCGGCCAGACAACACGCCAAGCGATTCGTCTCGCACATTGCGTCCGGCTGGCCGGACGAAGTTCTCAAGGCGAAAGGTATCGACCCGCAGGCGATTCAAGCGGTGCGGCAAGCCTATGCGGAAAATCGCGGCGTTGATTACGCCGTCTCTCTGACTCCGGACGAAGCGGTAGACCGGCTGATCATCGCCGGCACGCCCGCGCAGTGTACCGAGCGGATCGCCGAACTATTTTCACTGGCGGCCCGCGATGAATTCACGCAGATTACGCTTGGCGTTCCTCTCGGACCCGATATTCCCGAAGTGCTCGATCTCTGGGGCAAAGAAATTTTGCCGGCGCTGCACTGAGCTGCGCGCCCCGGCACCAACTGCGCCGTCGGCGTCATGTTGCAATGTCGGCTTCCGTTAGCGCCATCCCGGTATTCTGCTCGAACGAGGAAAGAACCGTTGGTCCACTGGCGCACAAAGGCTTCGTCATAAAGTTTCTGTTTAATCCCTACGTCGATCAAATCCGACGCCAGCGCGCCGTCAGTGCCGGGCCTGACTTGTAGCAACACATCCGCTTGGCTGGCGATCCCCACTCGGCGCGGATCGGAATCAAGGACGAATCGCGCCCCGAACTTCGCGCTATCCCTCGATCACCTTGGATTAGCCTGCGTGGGTGCCGATGCGGTACCTGGAGAGATCGATGGGCGTGTTTGTACGTCGTCCATGGTGCCGCCGATTAGGATCAGCAACCAAAAAAATCCTGCGGCTGCGAACACCCAGGTAAGTTTGTCGCTATAGCGGACATGCATGAAATAGAGGATGACCAACAGCGCTTTACAAACCGCGATGGTGATGGCGGCGGCATTGTTTATTCCCCCGCCGAGGTCGACAAACGCAATGGCGGTTGTAACCGCCGTAAGCACGAGCAAAGTGAAGAAAACGAGGACGTAGATTCTTACGGAAACCAAAGGCTTGGCGTTCATACATGCCGCCCCAATAAATAAAGTAACGGGAACAGAAAAATCCACACGATGTCGACAAAATGCCAATAAAGACCCGTCAGCTCGACGGGGGTGTGATAGAAAGCCGAGAATCGGCCTCGTCTCGCCTGAAAGATCAGCGCCGTCAACAGTCCGATTCCAATAATCATGTGCACGGCGTGCATTCCCGTCATGGCAAAGTAAAAAGAAAAGAAGATCTCCGCCGGGCGCGCTAGCGATTCTTCAAACCTAAAAGAACTGCCCGGCACCAGATGTTCTTCGAACTTTGAGTAATATTCGAACAGCTTGATGCCAAGGAATACCAACCCCAAAACGGTGGTGAGAAGTAAGTAGGTGATCAATGGTTTCCGCCGGTTCGTTTCCGCGCTGTGAACTGCCAGAGCCATGGTGAAGCTACTGCAAATCAGCACCGCCGTGTTGATGGCTCCAAGCCACAGATTCAGGTGGTTACTCGCGCTGGCGAAGGCCTGCAGGTACCAATGCCTATACACGAAGTAGCATGCGAACATTCCACCGAAAAACATCACCTCGGTTGCAAGAAACACCCACATGCCGAGCCACGAGGCCTCGTGTTGC
>JAHKKJ010000623.1 GCA_020027655.1 Deltaproteobacteria bacterium
AAATGTCCACCTGCCGTCTTCAGGCTGTAGCCGTTTTCATGCCTACATCCAGATCAAGAAGACTGCCGCCGGGCAGGGAAGGGAAGCCATCGTCGCCGCGCTGGGCGTGGACCGTCGGGTCAAGCACGTCGTCGTGGTCGACGAGGACATCAATATCTTTGACGATGCCGAGGTTCTTTGGGCGGTCGCCACCCGCAGTCGATGGGATCGTGACCTTATAGTCATTCCCAACATGATCTGCACCACGCGGGACCCGACCGCCTACGCCGGTAGTCCTGGAGACTTGAGCTATCACGCCTATACCGTGGCCAAGGGCGGTATCGATGCAACGATGCCGGCGCCGCCGGAGCCCTTCGAAATCAGGATCAAGGTGCCCGACGAAGTGATGCGCAAAGTTCAACTCGAGGATTTCGTCGCTAAAGATCTTTTGTCAAAGATTCCACCGGATGCGTAGGAGGAGGAACTCATGGCCAGTTCTATGAAAGTCGTGTGCCCCGGATGCGATGAGGAGTTTCTCGTCTCGCCCCAGTTCGAGAGGATGAAAATCCCGGCCAAATGTCCATTTTGCGAGAAAGAATTTCCCATTGAACAGGCCAAAAAAGTGGTCCGACCGAGCCCGATGCTGCTGGTCAAGTGAGACGAGGAAAACTATGGCGAAGCCGGCGTTCAAAGCCAAGACACGACCCTACTTTCGCGATCTCAGGGATTTTATCTCTCTTCTGGAGGAGACCGGGAATCTTCACCGCATCAGTGCCAGGATCGAGAAAAACAGCGAGCTGATGCCGTTGGTCAGGTGGCAATATCAGGGGCTACCGGACAACCAGAGAAAAGCGTTCCTCTTTGACAATGTGACCGATCCTCAGGGGAGGAGTTACGACTGCAGCGTTGCGGTCGGAGTGCTAGGCGCTTCGCGTGAGATCTACAAGATGGCCCTTGGCTTGGAAGAAAAAAGCGGGCCGGGCGAAGTGGCGGAGCGTTGGAATCGAGCCTTGAGCCATCCGATCGCGTCGCGCATCGTGAAGACCGGACCGGTCAAAGAGGTCATTCTCAAGGGACGGGAGTTGTCTCGCCCCGAAGGCGGACTGTTCCGATTTCCCGTGCCTATCAGCAACCCCGGTTTCGACGGCGGTCCTTTTCTCACGGCGCCCTACGTAGTGACCAAAGATCCTGACACCGGCATTCCGAATGTCGGCACCTACCGCTGCATGATCAAAGGACCGAATAAAACCGGAGTCAGTGTTCCGCCCGCGCAGCATATCGGCATTCACTTTCACAAATGCAAAGAGAGGAAAGTCCGGTTGCAGGCGGCCATCGTGCTCGGCTGCAGCCCTGCCATCGGCTTAGCGAGTGTGGCCAAGGTCGGCTATGACCGCGACGAATATGCCGTCGCCGGCGCCATTGCGGGAGCGCCGATCCCACTGGTGCGCTGTGAAACCGTCGATCTTGAGGTACCTGCGACTGCGGAAATTGTTATCGAAGGAGAGATCGCCACCGATTACCTGGAGCCCGAAGGACCCTTCGGTGAATTCACCGGCTACATGGGCGGACAGATGGTGAACGGCGTGTTTCTAGTGAAATGCATCACACACAGAAAGAATCCCATCTTACAAATGTTCACCGAAGGGGTACCGAGCGAGAGTGGGGTCATGCGTAAGATGGGGTATGAATCGACGCTTTACAAACTTTTGAAATATGACTGCAACATCCCGACGGTGATGGACGTGACTCTTCACGAGTCGAGCGGCAGCCGTAAATATGTAGTTATCCGCATGAAGAAGACCAACCCTGCGCAACCGTGGCAAGCTCTCCAGGCCGCTGTGGCACTTGATCCGAGCCACGGCAAGATTTTGGTCACCGTGGATGAAGACATCGATCCTGAAGACGCCGACTCGGTGAACTGGGCCATCAGTTTTCGCATGCAGCCGCACCGCGACGTCAAGATCACGACCCATAAGTTCGCAGGTCTGGATCCGTCGGCGGCGCCGCCGGGCTCGCCTGTCACGGAAGCGCGCTTTCCTTCGCCCTCCGGCTGCTCCGCGATCATGATGGATGCCACGCGCAAATGGCCCTATCCTCCAGTGGCTCTTCCGGCAAAAAAATATATGGAAGCGGCAAAGCAGAAATGGGAAGAGCTCGGATTGCCTCCGCTTCAGCCCAAGATGCCCTGGTACGGTTACAGCTTGGGATATTGGGGCGAAGAAGACGAAGAAAACGCCGAATTAGCGGTAAGGGGCGAGTACGAAAAAGTTGCCGAGCGTCTGCAGAAGAAGGCGGTGAAACTTTGATCCATACCCCATACCGGAGAGCGGAGAGAAAAAACGTCATGAGGCGTTGAAGTGGGAATTGAAGATCGAGGCATCGCAGGGCGGCGATGGCAATCGTTGTCTGCGGGCGCTGCCGGCTTTTGGAGACAAAATGGCTGAGATGGACAGAAGGAGATAAGAAAATGGATTCTAATCTGAGACGTGTTGGGATCGCGGTCGCCAGGGCTAAGACCTATTACGAGCGCTGGATGGAGAAGGAAGGCGTTCCGATCGTCGAGGGGTTCGGCGTGACTGACGTTGGACGGATCTCGTTACGACCGTGGAGCCGGCTTGGTTGTGACGGGGCTTATCTTCAGCTCCGAGGTCTGGAGGGGATCACCGGAGTTTACATCGGCAAAATAGCGCCCGGGACGATGACGGAACCGGAAAAGCATCTCTACGAAAAAGTCATTTATATCATTCAAGGTGAAGGGGTTGCGGAATTTCAGCAACGGGGTCGTGTACCACAGTCGATTAAGTGGAAGACCGGAAGTCTTTTTTCTCCACCTTTGAACAGCACGCATCGCCTCATCAATTACGCCAAAACCCCCGCCCTTTTTGTCGCGGTCACGACGGCGCCGATGATCTTGGACCATTTTCACAACGAACAATTTGTCTTCAATAGCGATTTTGCATTCAGCGATCGCTATGACGGGGAAGGCGATTACTTCAACGTTGGGGATCACCGTTATCTTGCGGCCAACAACCGGCAATGGATCTGGGAGACAAACTTCATCCCCGACGCTCGCAAAGCCGCCATTGACGCCCAGGAACAAAAGGGGGCTGGGGTTAACCTTACACAATTCGAGATTGCGGATAATACCCTGATCGGCCATCTGGCCGAATGGCCGGTGGGGCGCTATCACAAAGCGCATTACCACGGTGGCGGAGCGGTCCTCGTTATCCTTCGTTCCGAAGGCTACTCGCTCATGTGGCCCAACGAATGGGGAACGCGACCCTACGAAAGCGGCTACGGCGATCGCGTCGTGAAAATCGACTGGGCCTCTGGAAGCGTCTTCAGCCCGCCAACGAGTTGGTTTCACCAACATTTTAATACGGGTTCTCAACCGGCGCTGCAGTTGGCGTTGCGCTGCGGCAGCCAGAAGTTTCCGTTAGGAATCAGAGTTGCGGCGATTCGAGCAGG
>JAHKKJ010000624.1 GCA_020027655.1 Deltaproteobacteria bacterium
GGCAATAGTCACGCAATTTTCTGATATCCACGATTGCACGATCGCCATACGGCAAAAGCATAGACTCAGGTTACAAGTCGTGCACCCATCCACGCAAGCGTCCAAGTTCTCAGCCATAGCAGTCGTGCTATCGCGTCGAGACTCCATAATTTCAAAATGTCTTTGGCCAGATTTTGGACTTCAGAATCATCGGATCACCTTGTCCGCCCTTACCAGCACATTCGGCGGAATAGTGAGGCCGATCTGCTTGGTGGTCTTCAAATTTACGATGAACTCAAATTTCACAGGGCGCTCAATAGGGAGATCACGCGGCGTTGCACCCCTTAAGATTTTGTCCACGTAAGTGGCCGCGCGTCGGAACAAGTCCGGCCCATACGCGCCGTAGGACATGGGGCCGCCGGCGTCCATAAACTGGGCGTCATTAAGCATCATTGGCAAGCGGGATTTCAGCGCCAGCTCGGTCATGAGCTTTCGATTCGCGACAATCACCGTATGATTGAAATGGATGCCTGCCTGGGAGCGCGCCTTCGTTGCCGCGCGAAAGGCGCCCTCGAAATCGCCGGGTTGATGTACATCAAGTGATTGAAGCTTTAGACCGAGCTTTTCGGCGTCGCTCTCAACCTCTTTATAGGCCTTCGGTGATCTCGACGAAAAATTCGGATCTCGAAGGACAGCGACGCGCGATAGCTGGGGTACAATCTCTTTGAGAAGGTCTAAGCGTTTGCCGTACAGATCAGCCGATATGGAGGTTAACCCAGCAACATTCCCTTCGGGTCGCGCCAAACTTGACACTAGCCCGGCATCAACCGGATCGGCTGCCAAGATCATGACAATCGGAATAGTTGAGGTGGCTCTTTTCACCGCCTGGACTGCCGGTGTAGTTGAAGTAAAGATGATATCGACATTAAGACCAACCAACTCCTCAGCCAAACTCCGAAGAAGTTCGGCAAAACGCCTCTCAATAAAGAAGTTTTTCCCTTCAACATATCCGAGTTCACGCAAACCTTGCTGAAATGCTTCGAAGCGAGGCTCCGGCCCGGCGTATGGCGAGAGGTAGCCAATGCGGCGAGGTTTGCTGCCTTGCTGCGCATCGGCGAAGCGCGCAACTGTCAGAATCAAAGCGACCAGTATCCAAACCAACATTTTTGAAGTCATGTATCCTCGCTCCTAACTATCGCCTGCTGCCTGCTTCATCGAATCACTCGATCCACCGGGTATGACACTGACTGAGGGATTGTGAGTCCGATCTGCTTGGCGGTCTTCAGATTGAATGTGAGATCGAACTTTATTGGTTGTTCGACGGGGATATCGGCAGGTTTGGCACCTGTGAGGATCTTGTCGACGAAATGTGCCGCGCGTCGATACTGATAAACCGAATCTGGCCCGTACGAAATCAGGCAGCCGTCAATCGACCAGCGCGCGCTCTCGCACATCGCCGGCAGCCGATTCTTAGACGCCAGGTCGAGCAGTTGCCTGCGGTGAGAGTTGGTAAAACTACTCTGAATCAAGATAAGCGCTTGGGCGTTTTCCCGCTTGATCGAAGCGAATGCGGATTGGAAGTCGTTAGCGTTGTGCACTTCTGCGGTTTGAACTCTCAATTTCTTGGTCTGAGCCACTGCCTCGATCTGCTTCAGTTCATCTCGATCTGTCCTACTCCCCGGATACAATAGCACCGCGATGCGCACGGCGTTTGGGATCACTTCCTTGAGTAGCTCCAGACGTTTGCCACTTAAGTCGGGAGATATGACGGTCGAACCCGTAATGTTGCCAGCCGGACGCGCCAAGCTTTCCACCAGCCCGGTGCCGACCAGATCTCCCGCGGCTCCGGCTACAATCGGTATCGTCGCACTGGCTTGCTTTGCAGCGGCGGTCGACTGCGAGCCACCAGCCAAGATCACGTCGACCTTCAGCTTGACGAGTTCCGCTGCGAAACCGGATACCCGACTCAATTCGCCGTCCGCGTAGCGATGTTCAAATGCGATGTTCTTGCCCTCGAGCCAGCCCAGTTCCCGCATTCCGTCGCGAAACGCGTCGATATTGCGTTTGGCGTCTTCCGCAGAGGTGCTTTGCAGTATCCCGACGCGCGGGATCTTGCTTGTCTGCAACTGTGCGTCGGCCCAAGTGATCATCGCGAAAACGAAAGTGGCTGCTGGGATAAACGACCTGGTCATTTCCTTCATGTCTCCCTCTAACTGTTACCTATTGCCTTCATTGCCTATCGAATCATTCTATCCGCCCGCATTGCCATCTTGAATCTCGATTTATCGATTGTTCGGTCATCGGATTATCTTGTCCGCTCTCGCCAGCACGTTGGGCGGAATCGTCAAACCAATTTGCTTTGCCGTCTTGAGATTGATCACGAACTCGAATTTCGTCGGCTGCTCCACGGGCAAGTCAGCGGGCTTCGTACCTCTCAAGATTTTGTCCACGAAGTAAGCGGCGCGCCGGAAACTCTCAGCATCGGTGGATGAATAGGACATGAGCCCGCCGGCCTCTACGAACTCATTTCTCTCGTGCATTGAAGGTAATCGGTTCTTTATCCCAAGGTCCGCAATCCGGTTCCGATAACTCAAGGTCAGCGCGCCGCTAACCGTAACGAGCGCGCTCACGCGCCCTTTAGCCGCAGCTTGAAATGCACCCTCAAGATCAGGGTTCGGACTTCTTACCTCTAGAGATTGAAGCTGCATCTTTAGCGCGGGCCGCAGTCTCATAATCTTTAAAATCCGTTGCATCCGCATCCCAAAGGACTTCAACCCGCGATGCTTTCGGAACCGCTTCCTTTAGCAGTTCCGACGGCCGCATCGGGAGTGGCGGAGATGGGGGTGTTCCTTTGTGCCAGATATCCTATCCGCGGAATCTTCGGTTGCTGCGCATGCACGTAATCGGTAGAACTGAATGCTACGATTAGTAATGAAATGATAAGAATGTTGTGGACCATGCTTGCCTTCTTGGCGATCAGCATTGACCGTCCTTTCGGTGATGTACTATTCTCCGAACATTCACAACTGTCTATGAAGATCATTCGCGCTGAGAAACAGCGGGAAAATCTGGCAAAGTATTTTTGGGACATGTCCAAGGTCGCTTTTGCTGTACTTGTCGCCGGTCCTTTTGCAAAGCCAGAGAGCTTCAGCTTGCTGGACTTCTCATCGGCGTCGCTATAGGATTACTATTGACTCTGTGGGGTTATCTCCTCGATGGAATGGAGGTATCCAAATGAACCCTTTTGTTGTGGCGTTCATAGTTCTTGGCATTATCGCGTTGATTGGTGCCTTTATTGTTCTCTTTGACAAAGGTCTCAAGCGCCGGCCTTAATACTAAGAGACAGGACTGACAGCCGGTCCGCCTTTCCCTCGGCGTAGCGGTAGTCCACCAGGATGTTTTTTCCCTCGATATAACCGAGATTTCTTAGCCCTTGGCGGAATGCCTCGACGTTAAACCCAGGGTTCT
>JAHKKJ010000625.1 GCA_020027655.1 Deltaproteobacteria bacterium
TCGAGGATGAGATCGCCCAGACGGGGCAGGGCAAAATTCCGGATAGAGTGAACGAGCATCTCGGCCGCAGCGACACCGGCGTGATTCTTCTACGCAAGATCTGGGAGCGCGAACTACGGGCCCTCGCGGCAGGACAGCCTACGAAAAATTGGACGTACCGGCCGGAGATGGTTCCTACTTATCCGGATTCATAGACGTCCGCACACGGTTCGCCGATTTATAACCGCTGCCTTCTGATAGGAGATGCGAGCAGATTCCGATTCCGGTGCGTCAAGATGTCGACGCCGATCCACCGAACCTAATCAAAGGCTACGCTCGCGTCATGCTTCGCCCAATGGAAAAAGAAGAGTTTGATGAAGTTGTCGAACTCTACAAGACAATCTTCAATCTTCGTTAATGCGCGGCTTTGTTTACACGGCGGAGTATGCGGCGCATAACATGTACACTGTCGTTTCTGGTCCTCCTCGTAGGGGGCCTGGCCGGATCGCAGCAATCCGATTCCCAGCGCCTTGAAGACCTCCGGCATATGATCGAACGAGAGATCGGTGTCCCTTATGGAGACGAACCATCGCAATGCAAGTTGATTCCGTTCGGTTCGAAGCCGTGTGGCGGCCCGTGGAGTTATCTGGTTTATTCGACGCTGAAAACGAATGAATCCCGGCTGAAGCAACTCGTCAACGAGTTTAATCGACTTCAAAAAAAGATCAATGAAGAGCGAAAGATTGCTTCCGATTGCGCGCTTGCGCCTGTGCCTAAGGTGGAGTTTGCAGAGGGACTATGCACGGCGAAACCTTTTTAAGGTGGCCTTCTATAGTCGAATCTGAAGCAAGAATTGACGGCGGTACTATGAAGCACCTGTGGAGACTTTTCGAGTGCGCCATGTTGGCTTTGCCGGTTTTGTTAGTCCTCGGCGGCGATAGCGATGCGGCGGAGATGAAAAAGTTCACCCTCGGCTATTCCACGGTGGGACCGGCGGGAACTGGGTTGTGGATGGCGAAGGAGATCGGCGCTTTCGAGAAGTATGGGATCAATGCCGACCTGATTTTTATTTCTTCGGGGCCGGTGGTGGTTCAGGCGCTCATCGGTGGGGACCTGCAAGGCGGGTTAGCGGCGACCAACGCGGTGATTGCGGCGGTGTTGGGTGGCGCCCCGCTGGTTGCCGTCATGAGCCTCGTAAATCGTCCCTATTACCGGCTCTGGGTTCAGCCGGAGATCGCCCGGCTCGAGGAGTTGCGGGGGAAAACCCTCGGCGTTTCTCGCTTCGGCTCGGTGACCGATAATCTGACGCGAATTCTGCTGCGGAAGAAAGGGCTGGAGGGCGCGGTGAATGTGCGTCAGATGGGCGGAACGACTGAGATGGCGGCCGCTTTCCAGCGCCGGCAAATTGCCGGCGCGGTCATCTCAGCCCTGCGCGTCGATGCCCCGATGCGGATGCTCGTGGATCTGGATGAAATGGATATCCAATATTCCAATGTCGTGATTGCGGTGTCCCGCGATTTCTATCGCCGATCTCCGGAGGCGGTGGAAGCGATGGTGCGGGCCTATATCGAGGGCGTGGCAGCAGCCCACGATCAGAAGGAAAGGGCGCTGAAAGTCATCGCAAAGTATACGCGGCTCAAGGATCCAAAGCTGATCGAGGAACTTTATAAAGATGCTGACAAATTTTTGGAGCGAGTACCGCGTGTAGAGCCCGAAGCGATTGCTCCCATCGTGGAATTTATGGGCAAAAAACCAATTCCCCTCGAAACCATCGCCGACAATTCAATCATTGACCGGCTAGTAAGAGAAGGCTTTATCGAGAAACTTTACAAGAAACGTTAAATACTCCAGCGGTCGTGGCTTGGGAAAAAAAGAGAATGAAGGCGCTGGAATGAATAATGGAGAACGTTGGGGTCTTTTGGTTTTAGACCGCGTAATGATAAACTCGGCGGCGTGCAAGAAACAAGGACATTAACGCCGGCTCTAAAGAGAGCGAGTGAGCAAGGTATTGATCTCAGCCAACTGTATGAACGGTTAGCGTTAACGCCAACCGAGCGGCTACGAAGAAATTTCCGGATGGCTATAGCCGTTGAGGAGCTGAGAAAGGCCGGTCAAAGACATCGTGACCGAAAGCGACATTGAAAAGCTTCTTAAAGCCCTTCATAAAGAAGAGGTACAATTCGTTATCATCGGTGGACTCGCGGCGGTGCTTCAAGGCTCCGCTTATGTAACGGCCGATCTTGACCTTTGTTATTCAAGACAAAGACAAAACCTGGAAAGATTAGCCCGAGCCCTCGCGTCGTTTCGCCCAGCACTCCGCGCCGTGCCTGACAAAGTTCCTTTCCGCTTGGATGTTTCGACTCTTAGGTCCGGAATGAATTTCACTTTAACTACAGATGTGGGGGATGTTGATATTTTGGCGGAAGTCACAGGCATGGGTACTTACGAGCAGGTTGTGAGGTTCTCCGAGGAAATGGAAATGTTTGGTGTCTCTTGCAAGGTTCTCACGCTTGAAGGTTTGATAAAGTCAAAGCAAGCGGTTGCGCGTGCGAAGGATTTAAGATTGCTGCCAGAGCTGGAAGCGCTTTTGGAGATACGCAAAGGGAGAAAAAAGAATTGAATTGAGAGAACGTCTCTAACGGCACTGGATCTCCACGATCGCTGTTTCGCATACGGGGGCCGCGCGGACGACTCTTCATTTCCCTTTCATCCTTCATTCTTTTTCTAAATGCCATAGAGCCGTGTGGGGTTGTGTTCGAGGATGTTGGCCTTGGCTCCGCTGGTTAGGTCATCGCGTTCTCCTAAATGGCGCGCGGCGAAACGTTCGCGATCGCCGTGGGGCATGTCGGTTCCCATCACGACCTGTTTTTCGCCCACGAGATCCATCACCTGCGGCAAGATCGAATCCTCCAGTTCCGCGCTGAAAAAAAGATTTCCCTGCTTGATGTACTCCATGACCGGCAATGCTTGAATCGGCTTGGTTTGAGGCAGGAAGTTGGCCAACTTTTTCCCCTGGTTTTGAAAGCGGTGGTTCAAGCGGTCGATCATGTAGGGGACCCACATGGAGCCGGCTTCGAGAAAAACCGCTTTGAGCTTGGGAAAACGATCGAGAACGCCGCCGCTGATGAGCGCGGTAAATCCCATGAGCACGGGAAAATGAAACGCGACAACCCCGGAAGGATAAATGTGAGTGTAGAGGTTGTTGATGGACGGACAGGCCCAGCCGACATGGATGGCGAGAGGAAGTCCGGCATCGCAGATCGCTTCATAAAACGGGAAAAGCAGCGGATCGTCCAGCTGGCGATCTCCGGCCGTGCCCAACACCATTACGGCCGCCGCCCCGAGCCGCTTCACCTCGCGCACTTCATGGGCGGCTGCCTTCGCGTCGTCTAAATTCACCACGGCGGCCCATTTGAGCCGCTTGTGACCCGAGAGCCAATCACCTAACCAGCGATTGTAAGAA
>JAHKKJ010000626.1 GCA_020027655.1 Deltaproteobacteria bacterium
GGCATCGATCAGCGACAGCAGCGTCTCCCCGAACCGCGCCAGGTTCCAATGCGCGATCCTTGGCTGATTGGCGTAGGCATAGCGGCCCTGAGTGTCGATGGAGCTGAACACCGTGGCCGGATCATAATGATCCATGAAGGCGCATGGTCCGTAGTCGATCGTCTCACCGGAGATCGCCATATTGTCGGTGTTCATCACGCCATGGATGAAGCCCACATGCATCCAGCGGGCAATGAGCGCCGCTTGTTTGTCGCGCACGCGCTCGAGCAGTCCGAGGTAGGGGTTTGCGTCGTCCTTCAGCTCCGGGTAGTGGCGATCGATTACGTAATCGGCCAGGCGACGCACCTTGGCCTGCTCACCGCGGGCGGCGAAGAATTCGAAGGTGCCCACACGTATGTGGCTGGTAGCAACGCGCGTCAAAACTGCGCCCGGCAGCGCAGTCTCGCGAAAGACGGGCTCGCCTGTAAGGACTGCGGCAAGCGCCCTCGTCGTCGGGATACCAAGCGCGTGCATCGCTTCGCCGATCAAATATTCACGCAACACCGGTCCAAGTGCGGCCCGGCCGTCGCCGGCACGCGAAAAGGGAGTGGGACCCGAGCCTTTGAGCTGAATATCGCGGCGCCGGCCGTTGCGGTCGATCACCTCGCCGAGGAGTAACGCCCGCCCGTCGCCAAGTTGGGGCACGAAGCCCCCGAACTGGTGGCCGGCGTACGCTTGGGCCAGCGGCGCCGCTCCCTCGGGTATCTCATTGCCCGCAAAGATCCTCGCGCCTTCCTCGGAAGCGAGAGCATCAGCATCCAGCCTCAATTCTTGAGCCAACTCACGGTTGAACTTAACCAACCTAGGCTGCGCCACTTGCGCCGCTTTCCAGGTTACGTAGAAGCCCTCGAGTTCGCGCGCATACGTATTGTCGAAAACGAATCCCGCAGCGGCAGAGTTGTTAGCGACGTGCGTCATCGTGTGACTTCCTGGGTCAGGTAGCATTAGTGATTCCTCAGCCATCATTCTGCTGGATATCGAGAGTAATATCTACACTGCCTGAGTGTGCTCGGTTTCAATCAACTTTTCGTGGCAACCATTGTCGGCATTGGGGTGATCTGGCATGCATATTGACTTATTCTTGTCGTAGCGAAAGAAAATCCTCCGGTGCCTGACTTGCCTAAGGTCCTTAACTCTAGAACATACGCCGGCGATTGGCACAAGTGTGAACCAGGTGCAACTCAAAGCTGCGGAAGTGGACCGGCGCCGACGAGTTGCTTGAAGAGCTCGATCATTTCAGAGCTCGAGGGAAATTCCGGATTAGAGAAAGAAACGGTAACGGGCTTCGGTCTGGTCCCTTTATCCGTTCAATGCTGTTTTATTCTTTCAACGTCGAAGCACGGGGGCTCAAAAGCAGGATGAAAGCTCACAGCGAAATTATCAAACAAGCCCGTCTGGCCGAGAAGATTCGAAGTGATATCGCAAGAAAAGGCGGCTTTTATTTCAACAATATGCGCTCCCACCACTAGCTTGATATCGTGAAAGTAAACCTTTGATCTTGCGCCAGCGATAATACCTCCCAAATCTCCCTCTGGACCGTCGTTAACTCGTATACCGATGGATGCTCCGATGAACGCATCAAAGAGGCAGTAGTCCGGTGCCGGTATCCACCAGCGCCTCGAATCTTTTACTTTGTCGCGTGATTGTGAATGATCTGGACAGGCAACACCGGCCGCCAGATGCGAGTTCTTTCCGGAATGCCTCGGTTACGGAATGGAAACGATTTGAAGTTTACGCGCAATGACGGAAAGCCCTAGGTTCCCAATTATCTGGTATTTTGACTAGGACCGGGTCTGCTTCGCCGTGCTTCTCAGCATCCTCAACGGCTTCGCTGTAGGTATCTCCGCGACCGACAACTTTGGATTCATCGCTAGAAAAAGCGAGCCAACTGTTTGGCTTGGCCTCATTTAGAATGCGGACTCTTTCGCTAGCGGTCATCATACGCCCCCCTTGGGCCTTTAACTGCTGTTAAAGCCTAATAAAAGTATGGGGGGGTGTCAAACGTGTTTAGTGGGTCATCCGTGGTTGAACCCTAACATCGAAGCAGAGATGTCGTTTCACGGCTTCTTTGTCGTTTGATTTGGTCCCTCTAAGACACGCCATCGATTGGCATAAGCACACGGCCGCCCGTACCTCTGTGCGGCGCCGGGCAGCCGACCGGTACCGACGAGCTTCTTGAACTGCTCGATCACTTCAGGCTCATGGGGAATTTCTCGATCCAGAAAAGAACTCACCGACGATAATCCCAAGATGCTGCGAATTCCCAAATGGCGACCGGCTTTCCCGCTAACCCTTTGGCGCGAGGATCGGCTTGAGCTTTTCTTTGAGGGCCGCGGGCATGGACAGACCTTCAACGATCATGTTGTGCAAGGTGGTCCCGGGGATCGGGTTTAAGGTCATTCGCGTTTTCTCGGCTTCGGCGACGAACTCCGGATCCTTCAGCGTTTTCAGGAAAGCCGCTTCCACCGCGCGCACGCGATCGCGCGGCACGCCGGGCGGCATGGCGTAGGGGCGCGCGTAGCTATTGGGCTTGACCAGGCCGAGCTTCAACATCTCGCGCTCGTCGTTGTTACGCGTGAACTGATAGATGGACGGCACGCTTTTCTGCGGCAAGTCCGTCAGCGGCTCGTCCACCCATTGCGAAAGAATCAGCCATTCGCCGCTTTCGAAATCTTTATAATTAGACGCGCCCAGCGTCTCCCAGCCGGTAATCACGCTGTTCACTTCGCCCGACTGCATGGCAAGACGGATCTCGGCGGTGCCTTTGAAGCCCGCCACCAGCTTCACCCGGCCGCCCATCACGTCCCTGAGGAACGTCCCCGCGTGCTGGATGCTGGTATTGGGAACCGCCCCGATCACGACTTCCGCCGCGCCTGACATGATTTCTTCCATCTTGGTGATACCCGATTTCTTGGTCACCACCATAATGTATTTGAAAATATCCGGCGCGCCGATGTAGTTGAATTTTGTCATGTCGAATTGCACCGCCGGCGATCCGTAAAGCTGCGACGGCCACAAGCCGCCGTCGAAACTGTTGATGACCGTGCCGTCTCTCGGTGCTTGATTATAGGTGTAGTTCGCCGACACCATGGTACCCGCTCCCACCATATTGTTGACCAGTATCGCCGGATTGCCGGGAATGTATTTGGCGATATGCCGCGCGATCGCTCGGGCGTAGCGGTCAAAGCCGCCGCCCGCCGAATGACCGACGATGATCGTAACCGTTTTTCCCCGATAGAAATCGGCTACGGCTTTTTCGTCGTAACCGGCCGCCTGGCCGGCGAAAGTCGAGCCGGCGAATGAGAGGCACAGGAGTAAAATGACAATAAACGCAAGATTCTTAGCCACGGCTAACCTCCCTAAATTGCTGACAAGATCTATAGCATCGAAACTGCCGCGAC
>JAHKKJ010000627.1 GCA_020027655.1 Deltaproteobacteria bacterium
GAAAAAATCACTCAGGGTTTCATGGGCTGCATCACCGACAATGGCACCGCCTCGTCCGACGATGTGGACCCTTTCGGTCGGAAGCAAGACGTTTCGTCCTTTACGTTGGATCAAATACGCTACTGGGTTCAAACTATTCTGACCTTCCCTCCGGACGCTCCCATTGTCGTCAAAGAGGTTCCCTGCGTGAAGGCCGGCTGCCCTCCGGTGGAAACGGCGATCATGGTTTTTCTCAAGAACGAGCCACCGCGGACTTTCAAAATTCTCGCGCGCATCAACGAGGTGACCTTCGATCACGTCTACAATTTGATCGAAAATCCGCTCCCTTGTTGTTAACGCGGACCCTAAACGCCGGTACATTATTATCGCTACCCGGAAGACTAAGAGCACCGCCTACAACATCAAAAGATCCAGAACATCGGGCTGTCAATTGAGAGATTTTCACGCTGTCGATTTAGCCGTGACAGTTCCTGACTTAACCAACTGCCATAATCCGACGAAGATCATCGCTCCGCCAAACCACTGCGCTTCAGTCAAGCCGAGGCCAACGACAGGATTTAACCGCCAAAATTCGACAGCTAATCGCGCCAATCCCGACAGTGCGAGATAGAGCCAAAACAGGGTGCCTGGCGCATACTCTTTTTTCCTAAGCACCCAGAGAATGCCAAAGATAAGCACCGACTCGAGGAATTCATAGATCGGCGTCGGGTGGACCCGCACGCCCGGAGGATAAGGAATACCGGTGGAGGGATCGACCCACCCTATGATTGCGTTCGTGTAAGCCACACCCCAAGGCACATTCGTCACAGTGCCCCAATCGCCGTCACCCGCTACGTGGCAACCTAGGCGGCCGACGCCATAGGCAATCGCCAGCGCCGGCGCCGCGATATCGGCGGCCTTGAGCCACGGGATATTGTTTTTCCGCACAACCCAAGTAACTCCCAACACGCCGCCCAAAAACCCGCCGTACCAGGTGAAGCCGGCGCCAGTAAAAATATAGTCCCACGGCGAGCGAAGAAAATTGCTCCAGTCTTCGACAATAAAAAGAATTCTAGCTCCAACCAATCCACCTATGGCGGCGGCAAACACCATCGTGGACGCTAACTCCGGATTGTAGCCGTTTCGTTTGAGCTCCGCCTGAACAACCCACGCAGCGGCAAGAGCCGCCAAAGCCATGAAGACTCCGAAGCTATAAATCGTCAGCGGCCCAAATTGGAAAAGAATCGGTAACATCGCACTCTTCTAAGGAAGGTTAACAAAAATATTTGGAAAATCACATCACGGCATCTTTTGATTCAAGCCATAGACGACATCGACAGAGGTCTGCGCGCCTTCAGAAACACGAATCCACCGGTTCTTGGTCCCCAACTTTTCGTGCCAAGTTTGCATTTCGTACTCACCTGCGGGAAGCTGCTCAATGACAAATCGTCCGTGTTGATCCGTCAAGGTAAAATAGGGACTCTGTGTAACCACAATAGCAGCGCTCATCCAAGTATGCAGGACATCACAGTCAATTCTGATAATGCCACTTCGCGTAAGAGACTTCGTGACCTGTCTCCACCTAGGAAGCCCCACGTTGAATAACGTCTCCTTGCCCAAACGGGCGTGCACGGTGTGAAGAATCGGATCGCTGTTCTTGAGCCGCAACTCGCTGCCGACGGTCGCGACTTGGACATGAGGAGCAAAAGCGCAGTTTCGATTATCCAAAGAAATGTTTGCAGGTAGTGTCCTCGCCTGACGATCCGTCGGATGCAAAATGATTACGGTATTCTGAATTCCCCCGTCACTGCTAACAAGTAAGCTCTCATTGGCAACCCACGGACCGCAGAAATCCCGGTTTTTAAACACCTTCAGCCGCGCCGGTCTCTCATAGGCTCCCACCAGCCACACCGTTCCAACAACCTTTCCCGTGTCTTTGCCTTTCGAACCGTCTGAACGATACTCCGCCACCGTACCCGTGGACGGATAGGCCGCCCAACCCAAAATCCACGTCACGACGGTGAGCACGGTTGAAAGTCGGTTTATGGTTCTCATTAGCGGGTAAGTTAGATTAAGTCTATGAACTCCCTAGGCTAGTCAAGCATACCATAATAGTATCTACCGACTCTGCCTGGCGTTTCCCGTGGCCTGCAGCCGGATTGTCAACAGTGATTTTCTCTGCTACCAGATATATGAATCCGCCATCGCGATGAAGAGCCAGGTCGTCTACTTTTTTGCCCCTCCGTACCATTGCAAAATTCAGTTGATGCACAAACTGAAAAAACACGCCGCCTCCACCGCTAGTTCGTCGTGAAAGCCGTGATCCAAAGAGTGTCCCGCGCCGAGGTTAGCGTCGCCGGCGAACCGGTCGGCAGAATCCGTCGTGGACTTTGTGTTTTTCTGGGAATTGGCAAAAATGACGGCGAAAGCAACGCCGATTATCTTGCCGAGAAGATCAAAAATCTTAGAATTTTTGAGGACGAGAATGGCAAGATGAATAGATCTGTGGAGGAAGTACGACAAGAAGTTTTGGTCGTATCGCAATTCACGCTTTACGGAGACTGCAAGAAAGGCAATCGCCCTTCCTTTAGCGATGCGGCAGCGCCCGCCGAGGCCGAAAAATTGTACGAATATTTCGTGCAGCGATTGCGCGGCGCCGGCCTCCAAGTCGCGACCGGACAATTCAAAGCGCGAATGGAAGTTGCGCTGACCAACGACGGGCCGGTCACTTTCATCGTGGAGAGCTAGGAAAAATGCACGTCGTCTTGTTTCATCCGGAGATCCCGCCCAATACCGGAAGTATTGCGCGGCTGTGCGCAGCAACTCTCACGCCGCTCCATTTGATCGAGCCATTGGGTTTCAAGATCGATGACAAACATCTCAAACGTGCCGGGCTCGATTACTGGGAATTCGTTGACCTTCGAGTCTACAAATCGTGGGACGATTTCTTAAGTCAGAATGTCACTGGAAATCTGCTCTACTTTTCCAAACGAGCGACCCAATCCTTCACTCGGGCTCGCTATCAAGAACACGATTATCTGGTCTTCGGCCCAGAGACTCGAGGCCTGCCACAGGAACTCCTAGATGCCAATCCGGAGCTCTCTTATCGTATTCCCATGGCGGGCGCCGGAGTCCGCAGCTTGAATTTATCCAATGCCGTTTCAATCGTGCTTTACGAAGGACTCCGGCAGTTGGGAAAACTCGATCAAACCTAATCGCCCTTTTTTTCTGGTCTCAAAATGTTTCTCCCTTTTGGCGCCGCAGCTGCTGGCGGAGTTAACTCTAATGACCACGAAAGGCACGAAAAGCGCAAAGTTTAGAATCATAGATTTCTGAATCCTTCGTGCCCTTCGAGTCCTCCTTTGAAAATACGGCACGGAGGGGCCTCGGTCAGTTTAAGCAGAACCCTTCAATTGCGTCATTCCAGCATGGAGTGCTGGAATCAGGTTGACATGGAC
>JAHKKJ010000003.1 GCA_020027655.1 Deltaproteobacteria bacterium
TCCCGCAGAAAAATATCGGATATTGGAAAATGGGGCTTAACGTAGCTTTTTTAGGCAATTTTACTATTGCGAAGGGCTCCAGGATCTTCAAGGAACTGGTGTTAAGGTTCAATAGGAGGAGCGAAATTCAATGGATCATTTTGGGGGGCATCGGGGATTATGAGTCTTTTTTTCAGATTAAGGATTATGTTATCTCTATTGGCCATTATGCCAGGGATGACCTTGGGAACTTGGTTCAAAAGCACCAGGTGCAGCTCTTTCTCCTATTGTCGGTATGGCCTGAGACCTATTCGTACACGATGAGTGAGGCCATAACGTTGGGCGTCCCATATATTGCGACGGATATGGGAGCGCTTGGCGACAGGGCTCATGCCTATGGATGCGGACTGACAGTTCCGCTCCAGAGTGCCGTTAAGTCAACCGCCGGCCTGCTGATAGAGATTCTAGATAAGCCATGGATGCTTCACGAGGAGAGGGAGAAAATTCTTAAGCGGAGAGACAGGATTAAAAGTCGAGCGAAGTTTAGCGCGGATATTAAAGAATTGTACGCATCTTTCCTACCTAGCAAAGGAACTTAACAATCTATTTGCGGGCTTGAGTTTGGGCGGTTGGCGGGATCTGTATTGTGGCGAAGAGAAGTCGGTTCCGGTTAGGCCGTAACCCAGTGTGCAAGTGCAACGTCAAAGTAACATCTTTCGTCTCTCCAGTCTAAAAATCATGAATGCTGATTTGGCCGATCTCTTTCTTTGGGATACGAATTCGTGGCCCTTGCCACAAATCGATCAAGTTCGGTTGAATCTGGGTTGCGGTGAACAAATTATCGACGGGTTTGTCAATATAGATTTTTTGCCGAAGACGAAAGAAATACTCAGGTGGGGTCTACTCAATCCATGGCCAAGCTGTTTAGAAAGCAACGTTGAAATGGCATTCAGCGAAGACCTCCTAGAGCATTTTTTTTACGGTGAACAGCTCTACATTCTATGCTCGATGAACGTGGCTCTGAAGGAAAGAGGAGTTTTCCGAGTACTGACACCGGACCTCGATAAGCTAATGAGTTATTCGAGTGGATTCTCGTTATCCCGTAACGCAAATGATTGGCTCGTTAGAACCATGGGGGCTAGAACCGGGGGCGACGCTCTCAATCTCGGGATGCGTTTTTCCGGCCATAGGTGGTTACACAACGCTAAAAGTCTCGAGTATATGGCAGAACTCTGTGGGTATCGAAAGGTAGGAACCACGTGTGCCGAATCCATTCTTCCTGAAATGAGTAGGCTCAATCTACGCGATGAGACGAATTCCATGTCTTTTGCGAACGATTTGGTGAAAGAGCGGCGTATACGAAAGTGGCAAGTCAAACCCACCAGGACAACCAATGCTGAACTCATAGAGGAAGTTGCCCCTAGCATACAATTGTATCACGCGACCAATGAAGACCCACAGATTATGTACATACTGCCGAAAGAACTGGCGGTCAAAGATATCGTTTTAATGAATTTCAGAGGGACGAATTTGTCCCAGTTTAAGGAGCATAGTTTTGCCAAGGTTTACTTAAGATTACAGGAGGAAAAGTCGATTTATCTTGATAGTACGATACGTTCGTCCTACACGGCGAACATCCTGTCCGTCGATCAAGTACGTCTAAAGCTCGGCGCAGAGGAAGCGTTGAACATGGTTCGCTTCGATCCAGGAGAAAAGGCGGGTGATTATTTCACCGTGGGTCCGCTGGAGATTTTTTGGCGAGAGAACTAACCCACTATCTGCAGTGATTCAATTTCGGCAAATCAATCTTCTTATGTGGGAATATCCCTATCCGGATGGTGTCGAGATGGAGACTCTCAAAGTTTGTTGATGACCGGGACCGTTTGTGGACGATTTTTTCCGTCGCTCCGTCGTGATCAAAGGGAAGCCGGTAAGGGCTATCGTGCCTGAGGAGCGCGGTGATAATTGGATACCAGCGCGCTAGTAAAAATCTATGTTGAGAAAACGAGGAGCGCTGACATCCGCGGATGATTCTCAGAGACGAAAACAACAAGGTCAACATTGTCGTTGTTATAATAACTGGAATGGTGCGAGATCAAGGATTGCTTAGGCGCTCTTTCCAGTCAAAGCTATGTTCATTGCGAGATCGTTCTTGTTGACAACGGCTCTTTCGATAACTCCGTCCGCTTTGCCAGAGAAAACTTTCCCGGGGTAAAGATCGTTGCACTCAGCGAGGGAGCTCTATAAGCACCCCCGCAACGAATGGCCGATCAGCAATCCGGTTCTTTCACCTTAGGGTGCGAACCTGCCTAGTTTTGAGGATTTCAACTCCTGACACCGGCATTTATTTCGGAGTTGCCCTCGAGCCAGTCGCCTACAGGTCTTGACGGTGGCTACCTGCTCCATATAGTGTAGCCACAATGGAGGGAGGGCAATTTCATTGGAAACGGTAGCGGGTGTCCGAGATCTCAAGAACAAATTGAGCCATTATCTGAGAGAGGTCAAGAAAGGCCGGTCCATCATGATCACCGAAAGAGGGAAAATCGTTGCGACGATCGTTCCTGCGCAAGAGCATCCAGATGTCGAGAAGCTCAAAAAACTGGCGAGAAGCGGTCTAGGAACCTGGAGGGGAGGAAAGCCCAAAGGCGCTTCTCGGCCCGTCGTGGTTAAAGGGAAACCGGTGGGAGATATCGTGCTTGAGGAGCGACGGTGATCCTTTACTTGGATACTAGCGCTCTTGTAAAAATCTACGTTGAGGAAGCCAGAAGCGCTGATGTCCGGGAAAATGCCAAACAAGCTGAAGGTCTTGCGACATCGAGAATTGCCTATGCTGAAGCGCGGGCCGCGTTCGCGCGAAAGCGTAGGGAGCGGGGTCTGTCGCGCGCTGATTACCGTTCTGTGGTTATCGATCTTGACCAAGATTGGGACGATTATTTCATTGTTGATGTCTCTGAAAGTGTGGTTCGGGCCGCGGGTATTTTGGCCGAGAATCATGCTTTGAGAGGCGCCGACGCCATTCATCTTGCCTCAGCGGTGACTTTGAGCAAACAGGTGGGCGAAAGTATTATGTTTCTTTGTTTTGATAGTCGCCTCGCCACTGCGGCGCGGAAAGAAGATCTGCGGTTGTAAAATAAGAAAACGGATAGGCGGAGCTGGATGTCTCATCGTGGCCTAGGATGAGTGTTGGAGAAGAGAACAACAAGGTTAGCATTATCGTTGTTAACTGGAATGGTGAAAGATTTCTGAGAGATTGCCTGGGCGCTCTGTCAGGCCAAAGCTATGCTCATTGCGAAATCGTCCTTGTTGATAACGGCTCTTTCGACAACTCCGTTTGCTTTACTCGGGAGAATTTTCCCGAGGTAAAGATTGTTGCGCTCAGGGAGAACAGAGGGTTCACCGGAGGTAATGCGGCAGGGCTGGAGATTGCTCAAGGAGCCTACATAGCGCTCGTCAATAACGACGCCCGTGCCGAGAAGACATGGCTCGAAAATCTTATTCAGCCGATGTTGCGGGACCGCACCGTTGGCCTATGCGCTTCGAAGCTCATTTTCGACAATACCCAGACGTTGAATAGTGCCGGCGATGGGCTCACTACCGCAGGAGTCGGATTTAATCGCGGACTGGGTGGAAGTGCTCTGGACTTCAACCTGCCCGAGCCCGTCTTTGGCGCCTGTGCAGCCGCGGTGTTATATCGGCGGCGCATGCTCGATGAGATCGGCTTCTTGGATGAGGATTTCTTTCTTTATGATGAGGACACGGATCTCAATTTCCGTGCTCAACTTGCCGGTTGGAAGTGTATTTATGTTCCCACTGCGGTTGCATATCATGTGGCCAATGCAACCGCTCGACGGCTCAGCGACCTGCACGTCTACTATCATACGCGGAATCTGGAATTTGTTTGGATCAAGAATATGCCGTTCGGGGTCATGCTGCGGTTCGCGCACCACAAACTTATCCAAGAACTTGGCTCCTTTTGTTACCTTTGTCTAAGACATGGCAAATGGGTTCCGTTTTTCCGGGCAAAGCGAGATGCACTGAGGACGTTGTCTGTTATGTTGAAAAAGCGCGCGAAGATCCAAGCCAGAAAGAGAGTCCCAAACCGGTACGTGCGCTCAGTCCTTACGTCGATGTTCACTTTCGGTTTCTTTAGGCAGAAAATGAAACAACTGATTCAAGGGTAGCCCCCGCACGAGTTTCAAACATTCCTGCAGCCATCGACTAGGCGGGAGATTATTGCCATATCTATTTGAGGAGCAAGTAAGCGCACAATATGAAACCCTTGTCATTGTTTCGAGCCGTGCTTTTATTGCTAGTTCCGCTTGCGTTTTTCGAGTGTGGCGGTGATGGCTCGTCGAAGCTTCCCCTGGTGGGATTCAAGGTCGAGTTTGGGAAACATGACATTCCGACTGAAATGATGGTGGGGCAGACCGTCTCGGCCGATGTCGCTATCAAGAATGCGAGCTCCAAGACATGGCCAAGTAAACCGGACCCGAGGGGAAGGAACGCTGTTAATCTTTCCTACCATTGGCTAGATCGTAAGCGACAAGTGGTGGTTTTTGACGGATTGAGAACCCCGCTGCCGCGCGATCTCAATCCTGGCGAATCGGTTACCTTGAGCGCAGCGATTCGCGCGCCGGAAAAGCCGGGAGTATATCTGCTCCATCTGACCTTGGTTCAAGAAGGGGTCGCGTGGTTTTCAGAAAAAGATGGCGGCCAAATCTTGGTACCGGTCTCGGTGGGACAAAGGCGACCTTGATTTTTTAAGAACAAAGGCTGTCTTCTGACACCTGCCGTCCATTGTTTTCCTCTGGTTGTCAACTAGGGTGAAGTCTTCGTGGCCTAAACTAAGGAATTTAGAAGAGGCAAATCAGGGAAATCCCGATGGCGGGGAGTCATCGATTTCAGGCAACGTCATCGTTTGCGGATACCAACAACCAGTCAACTTTCCTGGGTTTGCGCTGAGTATTGCGTGGGCCTCGGCATGGGCCAGACGTAACTAAAACAGTCGAAAAGATTGGCAATTTACAATAGATAGGGGCATCGCTTTGGTACCCGAACGGTGTCAATTTGCCATTCATGAAAAGCTAAGATGCGCGTCGCCATTATTCACGACTGGCTTATTACGACACGCGGTGGGGAAAAGTGCTTGGAGGCCTTTTGTGAGCTGTTTCCCAGCGCCGACGTGTACACACTGATATATGCGCCGGATCGAGTTTCGGGTTTGGTCAAATCGATGAACATTCGCGCCTCGCGTTTGAATGTTATCCCACGCATCGAACGCGTCTATCGTTATTGTCTCCCACTATTTCCACGACTCATCGAATCGTTTGACTTGAGAAACTACGATCTCATCGTCTCAAGCAGCCATTGCGTAGCCAAAGGAATCTTTCCACACCGCGCGCTCCACATTTCGTACGTCCATGCCCCCATGCGCTATGTCTGGGACATGCATGACGCTTACTTCGGTAGCGATGCATCCCTTCTGGCTCGGATCGGTATGGCCGTGTGGCGCCGCTATCTCCAACGGTGGGACGTTGCGGCTTCGGAGCGGGTGGATTACTTCTTGGCTAACTCGCGAAATGTTGCCGTTAAGATCCAAAAGCTTTACGGGCGCCAAGCCACGGTTATCCACCCTCCGGTTGATTTAGAAAAATTCCCCATTGGAGGCTTGCAGGAGCCCTACTATCTCATCGTCTCGGCTTTGGTACCTTACAAGAGAATCGACATCGCTATTCGGGCATTTAACGAAATGCGACTTCCGCTGAAGATTGTGGGAGAGGGGCCGTCCCGAAGCGGCCTGGAGCGCAGGGCTGGATCAAACGTAGAATTTCTCGGTTGGGTTGACGACGCGGTCTTAGCTGCGCTATACGGGTCGTGCCAAGCGCTCATTTTCCCAGGAGAAGAAGATTTTGGGATTGTCCCGCTTGAGGCTCAAGCCTGTGGCAGGCCGGTCATCGCATACGAGAAAGGCGGAGTGCTGGAAACAGTGATTCCGGTGAAGGCAAGCGTCGAAAACGGCGGGTCGCCCAACGGGATCTTTTTCTCAGAGCAAACCCCGGCGGGCTTAATTAGCGCGGTGGAGCTCTATCAGAAGATGCAAAGCCGATTTGACCCGAAAAAGATACGTGAACACGCCGCGCAATTTTCGGCTCAACGTTTCAGAAATCAAATTCACGAATACGTCCAGGCCCGACTGGACGAATGGGGAGCGGCAAACTCGTGTTAAAGCAACGCAGCGAGTTCTTTCAGAGTTTGATGATGCTAAACGACCTCTTCTTTCTGAGCGTTGCGTGGTCCCTCGCCTATCTGATCCGCTTTGAAACAGATTTTTTTCCAGAGCCCGAACCGCATCTCTTCGCACACTATATCATCGCCTGGCTCATCATCTTGATCGTCTGGACGGCGGTTTTTCACTGGCTGGATTTCTATCGTCCCCGGCGACTGTCTGGTCAAAAGCGTGAAATCGTCGAGGTGCTCAAGGGGTGCAGTCTTGCCCTGCTCATTTTTCTAGGAATCCTGTTCTTGCTCCGCGGCGTCGTTCTTTCCCGGATCGTCGTGATCTTCTTTGCGGGGTTGAGCTTTGTTTTTCTCAATATCAGCCATGTCGTTTTTCGAGAAGGCTTAAGGTTTTTGCGTCGGCGCGGTTACAACCTGCGACACGTGCTGATTATTGGCACTCCCCGGCAGGTGGACCAGTTAGTGCAAAAGTTACAAGCCTACCGCCAATTCGGTCTTCGCATTGCCGGCGTGTATCTGACCCAGCAAGCGCCCCCGGGGATGACGCCGGTTCAGGGAGGATGGCTCAAGGACACCGCGGAAGTTAATCGATGGGTCAAGTCCGGAACCATCGATCAAATCTTTGTCACTCTACCCTTGGAGCAGGCAGGCCAATTGGTTGAAATCCAGCAATGGCTGGATGATGAGCCTACTACGCTCCACTTTATTCCAGATGTGGGAGAGCTTGCCAAGCTTCGCGGACGAATGGAAGAATTTGATGGATTGCCCATCATCAGTCTACAAAGCTCACCGCTGCACGGATGGAACTCTTGTCTCAAACGAATCATGGATCTGTCAATCGGCGGACTGGCGCTGGTGTTTTTTTCACCTTTAATGTTCCTAATCGCGATGGTGATCAAGCTGACTTCCTCCGGACCTATTCTTTATCGACAAGAGCGAATGGGTTTGGACGGAAAGAGATTCCGGATTCTCAAGTTCAGGACGATGGTCAAAAACGCAGAACAGACCACCGGACCCGTTTGGGCCGCAGCCGATGATCCCCGGGTGACCCCGCTCGGGCGAATATTGCGGGCGACTAGTCTGGACGAATTGCCCCAGTTGATTAATGTGCTCAGAGGTGAAATGAGCTTGGTGGGTCCTCGGCCGGAAAGGCCGGTATTGATTAATTACTTTCGGAAATCGATTCCGGGATATATGCTGCGGCACAAAGTGAAAGCTGGAATGACTGGTTGGGCGCAGGTTAACGGATGGCGTGGAAATACTTCATTGGAGTCCCGGATCCAGCACGATTTGGATTATATCGGGAATTGGTCAATCTGGCGTGATCTAAAGATTCTTGCTCTTACCGTTTTTGGCGGGTTTCGCAATCGCGGAACGGGAGGCTTGCGAAATTGACTCTATTCATCTCGCCGTGCCCCTGACCGTATCCCATTGCACTCCATGGAGTGCCCCTCCATATCCGACAATCCATGGATAAAGTCATCGCCTGGTGGGGTAAGGGCATTTTTGTTTCGCTCTGTGTCTCCATGGTCCTGTTGGGCACTGGACCGTTAGATTCGTCTTTGCCCAGCGCAAGGATCAGCGCGTGGAGCGCTTCCCGGACGACGTTTTTCATCTGGCTGATCTGGAAACTGTTGATTTGGGTCCGTTACGGCCGCTCGCAGCTCGGTTTTCGCAAGCGCGTCATACCGATTCCTCTCCTTCTTTTCTTCACGTTTGTCACGCTATCCTTGCTTCCGGACTTTCATCAGGCCGGTGACTATCGCTATTTTTTCTTGGGCGCGATGCATTATCTGATGATTTTCGATCTCTGCTCAGACCCAAAGAGATGGAAGATGATATTTTTTCTCCTGGCCCTGTTGCCTGGTCTTCTTGCGGTTCGAGGTATTCTGTACGACCCCTTGGTCCTTGAACTTGATCAGATGCGGCGATTTGGCTATCCATTGCCCCATCCCAATATTGCCGGTTACCTTTTCGCCATGACCCTCCCGCTTTGCTTGGCGATAGCAGTCGGTGAAAGAGGAAGAATGCGCGTGCTTTCGCTTCTTTCAGGTGGCGGCCAGTTGTTGGCGCTGATCCTTACATATTCAAGGGGCTCCTGGTTGGGGTGGTGCGCCTCGATGGTTTCCTTTGGCGTTATGTTGAAGCGATGGAGAGAAATCTGGGTTATTCTGACCATGGTCGGGCTGCTTCTAGCTTTTGCGACACCGCTACAGCAGCGCTTGTTTACGCTGGTTAGACCACAGAGTGATTTTTCGATCAACGATAGGATGGCATCGATGGAGGCCGGTCTGCGAGTAGGGCTAGACCATCCGCTTTTAGGAGTGGGGTATGGGCGTGGCCGCCTCAGAGAGGGTCTGAGGGAACTTCAGCAGGGCGGGGTGCTTGATATTGGCCACATAGCGCACACCCACAACATGTATGTCGAACTGTTCGCTCAAACCGGATTGCTGGGACTAGGCACATTCCTATGGTTGCTCTTTCAGGCGCTCTCTCAGGCTCTAAACAACGCGAGTCGCTTCGAAGGTGTAAACCGAGTATTAGCGCTCGGGATTGCAGCGGCCTGGATCGCGTTTGCCGTAACCGGCCTGGGTGATGTCCCTTTTTATCATCACGAAATTCGCATCCTGTTTTTTACTTTGTTGGCTTTGACTGATAGTTACCCTGCGGTCCCAAACACCCCACGTATTTAGTTTTCCACCTTTGAGAAAATTTGGTATCATAAATCTGGTTTCGGAATGGCTCACCAGACTTATCAGGGAAAAGTAGTTGAAAAACCATGGGGCTATGAGCTCATCTGGGCTCATACACCACGCTATGTAGGAAAGATTCTCCACATCAATAAAGGGGAATCCCTGAGTTATCAATATCATAGGGTCAAGGACGAAACGGTTCGCGTGCTAAGTGGAAGCTTGGAGTTGGAGGTAGAACTGGCAGGCGAGAGAACGAAGCTCATGTTAAAGCCAGGTGATTGCCTTCATATTGTTCCCGGGATGAAACACAGAATGACGGGCCTTGAGGAATGTGACGTCTTGGAAGTATCGACCCCTGAGCTCGATGACGTGGTGCGGCTGGAAGATCGCTACGGCAGAGCGGATACAAAAGATTCATATATCCCACGTAAGTAGAAATTCATATGGATTCCCATTTGAGTCTCGCAGAGCAGTTGATTGAGCGGCGGCTCCTCTCGAACGAGGAAATGGAGCGGGTAGCCAAACTCCAGCAGGAACAGCAGGCTCCGCTCACCCGGCTGATTGTCGAGCTGGGATTCCTTTCAGAGGATGATCTGCTGCCTGTCCTGCGGGATCATTTCGAGATTCCCATGGTCGCGCTCAAGGATTTTCCCGCCACCCCGCTTCCCGTAGAATTCTCTCCTACGGTGGGGGACTTTTTCAAGCAGGCTCGCATGGTACCGATAAAAATCGAAGGCCCGAATTTGCTCGTTGCCATTACCGACCCGATGGATATCTCTCGCCTCCATGCCCTGGAGCTCGCCGCTGGATTGCATGTTAAACCCGTGCTGGCCAAGGAAAAAGACATCACCGCGAGGATCGAGGCTTTGTTCGGCAATTCCTATTCAACCGAAACCAACACGGGTTCGGCTGCCCGTGAGATCGAAGGTGCGGTGGATGAGGAAGATGTCGCCCATTTGCGCGATATGGCGTCCGAAGTTCCCGTCATCCGTCTGGTGAATCAGATGCTCGTCCGGGCGCTTGAGAGCCGCGCCTCGGATGTTCATATCGAGCCCTTTGAGAATCAATTGAAGGTCCGGTATCGCATCGATGGCATTCTCCACGAAGTCGAACCGCCGCCGCGCCAGTTGAAAGCAGCTGTGATCTCGCGCTTAAAGATTTTGGCCCAACTGAATATCGCAGAGCGCCGACTACCGCAGGACGGACGTATTAAGATCCGGCTTGCGGGCAAGGATGTGGACCTCCGTATTGCCACTGTTCCAACCCTGTACGGTGAAAGCGTCGTCATTCGTCTGTTGGAGCGAGCGCAAATCTTTACTCAGATGGACACTCTGGGCTTCCCTGCGACAATTCTCCAACACTTTAATGAGATGATCTCCAAGCCTCATGGCATGATGCTCGTCACCGGGCCGACGGGGAGTGGCAAGACCACAACCCTTTACGGAGCCCTGCAAAAGATCAACGACCCCGGGAAAAAGATCATCACCATCGAAGATCCGGTCGAATATCAACTTAGCGGGGTAAATCAGATCCAGGTTAAGCCGCAAATCGGCCTTTCTTTCGCCAACGGCCTGCGCTCTATCGTGCGCCAGGATCCCGATGTGATCATGGTCGGCGAAATCCGCGACGCGGAAACTGCCGAGATTGCGGTCCAAGCCGCACTGACGGGTCACTTGGTTTTCTCCACATTGCATACGAATGATGCTGCCGGTGCGATTTCGCGCCTGTTGGAGATGGGGGTTCAGGATTATTTGCTTTCCTCTTCGCTCCTGGGTGTGCTAGCGCAGAGACTCGTGCGCCGGCTCTGTGCAAATTGTCGAAAAGAGGTTCCATTCGCAGGTTTTGACGGGAACGAGCCCGAGTTGACGCTTCAGAGCACAGAGAGACTGGAAACCGTCTGGGACGCGGTGGGTTGTGATCGGTGCAGCGGTACTGGGTACCTCGGCCGCGTGGGGATCTTTGAGCTTTTGCCCGTGACTTCCGAGGTCTGCAAAGTTATCGTTCAGAGAGCGGACGCGGGAATGATCCGCAGTCTGGCTGTTCAGCAGGGCCTGCGTCTGTTGAGAGAGGATGGCTGGGACAAGGTGCGGCAGGGCGTCACAACCGTTGCCGAAGTGCTGCGAGTTACCAGAGAGGAAACTTAAGTCTGGTTTGAAACCGATAAAGTCCGTAGCTTCCGGGGTCTAACCGTTTCTGACGTCGACTATTCTTGCTTTGCAATCCCAATGGCCTTTTTTCAATATCGTGCCGCCGACCACGCTGGTAAAATCGTCGAAGGTGTAATGGAAGCCGACGCGGAGCAGGGTGTCGTGGCTCGCCTCCACGAGATGGGCTGCATTCCGTTACGGATCGCGGTGCCTGGGGACCGATTAATTGCCGGCTCGCAGACACGCTTGCCACTGTTTCCCAAGCGAAAGGTCAATCCACAGCAGCTACTCCAATTCACCCAGGAGCTAAGTACGCTTCTGGCGGCCGGGCTGCCGCTGGACCGCAGCCTCTCGCTGCTCGCCAATTTGATCGAAGGGCAGGATTTTATCAAGGTAATGCGGACTCTTCTGGAGGCGGTGCGCGCCGGTAAATCGCTGGCCGCATCGATGGGGGAACATCCCGAGGTGTTTCCCAAGCTCTATGTAAACATGATTCGGGCGGGAGAGGCCGGGGGTATTTTGGAAAGCGTTCTCCGCCACCTCGCCGAGTATTTGGAGCGCTCGGTGGCTCTTAAAGAGGACATAAAATCAGCTTTGGTCTACCCGACGATCTTGGCGGCGGCTGCGGGACTTTCCTTGATCGTCCTTTTCATCTATGTCATTCCGCGCTTCGCCTTAATCTTCAAAGACGTCGGCCAAGCCTTACCGTGGATTACCAAGGTTGTTCTCGATTTTAGCCTAATATTGACCCAATACGGTTGGTTCATTTTGCTTTTGCTCGTTGTGGTATCAGTGAGCGGAGTTTACTATTTCCGCAGCCCGGAAGGGCGGGCGGAGTGGGACCGGCAATCTCTTCGGATATGGCTTTTAGGGGACCTGCTCAGAAAGTTCGAAACCGCCCGCTTTGCTAGGACACTAGCAGCACTATTGAAAGGAGGAGTGCCCCTACTGGACGCCCTCGGTACAGTTCAAGGCATCGTCGGGAACCGTTTGCTATCACGGGCCATTGGGCAGGTCCAAGTTCGCGTGCGAGAAGGAAAGGGGATGGCACAACCACTCGGGGAAAGCGGAATGTTTCCACCGCTCGCATTGAATATGATTGCTGTCGGGGAGGAGACCGGAAAGTTGGAAGGCATGCTCGGCGAGGTAGCCGAGCACTACGATCAAGAAGTCAAACGGACGACCAAGAGACTAACTGCATTATTAGAGCCGGCGCTTATTTTGGGAATGGGACTCATCATTGGGTTGGTTGTGGTCTCGATGCTGCTGGCCATATTTAGCATCAATGATTTACCATTCTGATAAAATGCGAAATAATTACGGTTTCACGCTCATCGAGTTGCTCGTAGTCATGGTCATCATCGGGCTGCTCGCGGCGCTGGTAGGGCCGCGCTTCATCCGTCAAGAAGAAAAGGCGAAAATCAAAGCGGCCAAGGCCCAGATTGAGCTCCTGGGTACCGCTCTGGATACTTTTCGACTCGACGTCGGGCGTTACCCGAGCACCGAGGAAGGGCTTGAGGCCTTGAGGACCAAGCCGGGCGGCCTCGAACGGTGGGATGGCCCCTACCTGAAGAAGGATTTGCCTCTAGATCCCTGGGGCAAAGCTTATGCTTACAAGAGCCCGGGCGAGCATGGCGCCTTTGATATTGTTTCCTACGGTGCCGATGGAGCCTCCGGCGGTGAAGGGGATAACCGTGATATTACGAGCTGGGAGCGATAACCAAGGGTTTTCTCTTTTAGAGCTGCTCCTAGTCTTGCTTCTCCTGGGTTTGAGTAGCTTGATCGTTCTCCCAACTATCGATAATGGACTGCGCGAGCGGGAAGTCAGACGCTCTGCCCTGGGTCTCGCGGCGGTAGCGCGGGAGCTGCGTAGCCGCGCCGTATACGAAGGAATCCCGCAACGCCTTGTCCTGAACGTTGTTGATCATAGTTACCGTGTGGCCCGAGATCGTGAAGTTCATTTGCCGTCGGATGTGAAATTCTCTCAGGTCGAGGGCGGCGAGACCCTCGAGAGGAGCGTGCGGCAGTTTATTTTTTTCCCGAATGGGAGCAGCCTAGGAGGGGAGATCGGTTTGTCGGGCGGACGGAATGCAACTTCGTATTCGGTGCGCCTCGAACCGCTGAGCGGCAAAGTTAACGTAATCAGGGGCGACAAATCGTGAATCTCAGGGGCAAAATTTCTTCGCTATCAGCTGGATTTACGCTGTTGGAAGTTGTCGTGGCAATGACTATCGTGGGCATCGGCGTCGTGACGCTGTTAGAAATTTTTTCCATGGGGCTTCGTTTGGGCTCTCGGAGTTCTGCCGCGACAGAGGCCATGACCTACGGTCGTCAAGCGATGGACGAGATTTTGTTGCGACGAAAGATCGAGGAGGGTGCCCAGCAAGGTTTGCTCAATGAAAGAACTCGCTGGAAACTGGGGATCGGGCCGGTGCAGGAGCCCTCCGACAGGTTGTCCCTGTCATCTGCTTGGGAGTTGCAGGAAATCACCTTGGATATGCGTGTGACGGATGCAGGACGGGATCGAACGGTTGAGTTGCGAACCTATCGTCTCGTAAGAAAGAAGAACCCGTGACTAAGAAAGCTTCTTTCGGTGCCCAGGGCAATCGGCCGCAAAAAGGTTTCACTTTGATCGAGGTGATGCTCGCGATGACGATCTTTGCCCTCATGAGCACCGTGCTCTATGGAGCGTTTTCTCTGGGTCATAGTGCCGTAGAAAAATCCCAGAGGAGTTTTGAAAAGAATCAGAAATTGCGTGCGGTGGATGAGCTCTTGGGAAGCTATATCCGGTCCGCGTATCCCTATCGCGCTTCGCCTCAGGGGGCCACGATTCTCTTTGCCGGCGAACAATCTGATCTCACCTTCGTTTCGTCTTTTTCGCTCGCCATGGGTGGCCGGGGTATGGCAAAAGTGCGTCTTTCTTGGGAAGGAGACGAAAAGCGCGCCGGCGTGCTGCGCTTGGAAGAAGAAACGCCGGTGCGGATTCCAAGCGAAGAAGGCAATGAAGCACATGAAGGCCTTAGTAACGGCCTGGTTGTTCGTGAAGGGGTCAAAGAGTTTCGCATAACCTATTTGGACCCTCAGGGCGATCAAGAGAAATGGGAGGAACGCTGGGACGCTAGGGAAAGAAATACGCTGCCGCGGGCCGTACGGCTCCATTATCTGACGGAGGAAGGCCGGGAGGTTCAATGGGTTTTCCCAGTGATGATGAACTTACTGGCCCAGCGACAATGAGTCTGGGCGGCAAAGTTAAAGCGTCAGGTTGTCTTAATGAGCGGGGTGTCGCCCTGTTGGTTGTGCTATGGATTTTTATTTTTCTTCTCGTGGTCGCCTTTGATTTTAGC
This sequence comes from Deltaproteobacteria bacterium, assembly GCA_020027655.1. Classification (GTDB taxonomy): domain Bacteria; phylum Desulfobacterota; class Binatia; order UBA9968; family UBA9968; genus DAIRFP01. The sequence goes on from JAHKKJ010000003.1 coordinate 14,401, forward strand.
GCCTCCGTGCGGGAGGAGGCGACGGCTGCGCATCGTTATAGTGACGAGACTCAGGGGTATTATATCGCGCTGGCTGGCTTCGAGCGTGGAGTCTATGAATTTCTCCAGCAGTCGACGGCTCGTGATGCGCTTGGAACGCAGAAAAAAGCCGATATTTTCGATGGCGACTGGCATGAAGAAGCACTTGGCGGCGGGACTCTCCGAGTCCGCTGGGTAGATGAGGGAGGCAAGATTAATATCAACCGCGCAGACGAAGAGACCCTCCGGCGCGTCTTTACCAACTTGGGCGTTGAAGAGCCCAGTAAGGCGATCCTGGTCGATTCTATTATGGATTGGCGCGACCCTGATGATCTCCATCGAACCAGCGGCGCGGAGGATGAATATTATCGCTCCCTGACCCCGCCTTATACAGCCAAGAACGGCCCGTTTGATACGGTGGAGGATCTTCTTTGGGTGAGGGGCATGACCGCGGAGCTTTTTTACGGTTATGGCGATGCCGGTGGGAATCGAGGCGAGAACGCACAAAGGATAGGTCTGCGCGAGATTTTTACCGTGGATAGCCCCATTGATCGCGTCAATCTTCGAACCGCGTCAGCGGATGTGATTCACGCGCTTACCGGAATACCCTTGGAGAAAACTCGCCGCTTTGTCGAAGAAAGAAAAAAACTTTCCGACAAAACGTTAGCCGATCTGCTGCCGCTGCTGGGCATTGGCGCAAACGATGCCGCCCTGCAGCAGTTTGTTTTTGCCAATCCGGCTGTTGTTACCGTGGAAGGCGAAGGACGTCCCACCCAGTCGCAGCTGTCACGACGGGTCAAAGGTGTTGTGCGAGCAGCCGGTGGGGGTCGAGAGTTTGAACTGGTGCGCTGGGTCGACCGCGATGTCGCGCTGGCGGCGCGCTAATTTATGGCATACCATAGGGCGACCGATTGGTTGCGTAAGCTCAGGTCCCACGGCGGAGTTTCCGGTGATACGATGAGGATCATAAAATTATGAATTTGCCTCCATGGCTGCAGAATCTCTACCGCGCTGATTTTCTTCGCAGTGTCGGTCTTTATATCATGCGCGACCACCTTGTGCTGGTTCGTATGCGTAAGAACTTCCTCCGCCTGTCTCTGGCCGAACAAGAGGCTAGAGAGTTGCCATTGGGAGAGACTCAGCAGGCCATATCAGAGTTGACCGGATGGATCGCGGAAGACATTAGAGAGATCGCGTTACGAGCGGGGACCGATTCCCGTGAAAGGGCGCTGAGGCAAGCCATTGTGAGCCTGTTGCCGCATTTTAGTGCCGGCAAGGACTCTTTGTATATCTGCGTCCCCCAGGAACAGGCGGTCGTCCAGAAGCTTTTCTTGCCGCAGGCTGCAGAGAATAATCTGCGGCAAGTGCTGGAATACGAGATCGAACGCCAACTCCCGTTTCGTCGGGAGGATATCTATTTTGATTTTATGCCGATTGGGAAGCAGGGCGACAAAATTGGCGTATACCTTTTCGCGATTCCGAAGAAAAGTTTGGTCCATATTCTCGATGTGCTGGGTTCCTTCGGCATAAGACCCAACGGAGTTGAAACCACAGTCACGGCGATGGCTAACTATTTCCTGTTCTGTCAAGGGGATTTAAACAATCCGGCGATCGTCGTCGGCAGACAAAATGAAGCTTGGGAAATGTTTGGGATTCGAAACGGCGCCAACGGATGGTCGCGCCACGCGGAGTTGCTTTTCTCCCACTCTTTGCCACCGGCGGAGTGGGCTCAGGGTCCGGGCAAAGAGATTCTCAAGGAGTGTCTTGCGAAATCCCCAATGCTCTTTGGTTGGGGCGAGGTCGAGGATTTTTTCCGTTCCGGATCCCAGGACGGAGCATCACTCAAATACCAAGACCTTGTAGCTGCCGGCAATCAGCGACTTGCGGGTAGCGGGAATGTCGCTCATCCCCAGGTTCTTCCGGCCTTTGGGGCTGCGCTCCGAGGGCTCCGTGAGGCCTCCTTCACCGTAAACTTCCTACGGCAGGAGGGCGCTGTCGATGGGGGCGGAAAAGCGTTCTCTGGAATCAATGCCGTGCTCCTGGGCTTGTTGCTGATTAGCGCCGTTGCCTGGGGGGTCAGTTATCCCGTCAAAGACGAAATTCGCCTACGTCAACTACAAAAGGAAAATCAAAAGCTCACCCCTTCTGTGGAAGCGCTTCGTCGTGAGGAGACGGAACTCCAAAGGGCGCGCAAGGAGGTGAGTTTTTTCGCGGATTTCGACCAAAGAAAGGGCGAAGTTCTTCGCGTCTTGGACGAACTTTCTAAAACGGTTCCGACCAATGCCTATCTTTCCAACCTGCGTTATCGCGGTGGAAACTTGGAGATCCAGGGCAGCGCCGAAAACGCGTCCGCGTTGATTCCTATCATGGAGCGTTCTCCGCTCTTTGAAAACGTGGGATTCAACGCTCCTTCTAACCGGGGACGAGACAACCGCGAAACATTCTCATTGAAGGCCGATGTCGAGAAGCCGAAGCAAAAGGCGACCAAACCATGAATCAATTTTGGCAGCGACTTTCCAAGAGAGAACGGAGCCTCGTCGTCTTCACCCTGGTGATTATTTTTGTCGTGTTGGCCCGTTATGTGTTGATTGGTCCGTTTGTCGAGCGATGGGAATGGGTCAGAAGTCAACTCGAGATTCAGCCGCAGCTTCTGGAGAAGAACCTCCGTTTCCTCGGTCAAAAGGAGGAATTGGTCGCGATGCTCGAAGCCACACAAAGCGAGCTGAAGGCCCGGGAGCCGAAGCTTCTGACCGGAGACACGTCATCGGTGAGCGCGTCGGATCTGCAAGATGTCATCCAAGGTCTGGCGACAAAGGAAGGCACCCAGGTGATCACAACTCGGGTCTTAAACCCTGAAACCGCCGGAAGCTTTGCCAAGATTTCCATCCAGATGGAAATTGGCGGCCAAATCGACCAGCTCGCGAGTCTAATTCGCGGCATCGAAAATTCCCCAAAGCTCCTGATGGTTGACGAAATCAATGTGCGCTCCCTTTTTCGGCCAGTGGGGTTTCCTCAGCCACAAGGGGTTCCCCAATTAGCTGCACAAAACCTGCGTGTAAGCCTGACGGTTTCAGGACTTGCACGGTCCCAGGCACCCACAGCTACTAAGTCGGAGCCTGCACCAAGTCAATCGAAAGGGAACTCGACCAAGACCAACCAGCCTTGAGGGTGAGTGTCACTATCTGGCGGCCAATGAATATGTAGACAAAATAGATGAAAATGGCCGTGGTTCTAATTTAGGTAACAGAAAACCGCTTTGAATCTAAGAGCAAATTGCTGATAATGACCGCCGGTTTGACGCGCAAGTTATGTAAAAGTAAAATAAGGGTCTTTTTGGATCGGAATTGGTAGGAATTAAGTTATTCTGACACGTTCTTCACTGCTTAGCGTTCTTCTAATTGTCGCCGTAGGATTGGTGCTGACGAAGACCTATTGGCTGTGGACGAGCGGCCCCTGGGACCTGCCGAATCCGGCAAAGCCCAAATCCTCGATTCTCGTCGAAGGGTCCAAGGGAGTTACGAATCCTCCGGCGATCATCGGGACGGAAACTATTATCAGCAGGAATATTTTTGACCCGGAGCGAGGAGCGGGTTTTACCCGGGAAGCGGAGGCGAATTCCCAGGCCTTTCAACGCATACGAAGCATGGTCCTGCTGGGTACTGCCATCCTTGGGAATAACCGATTTGCCATCTTGCAGGACGGGGCGACCTCTGCCGGAACACCGGGAGTCCCTGGCCAATCGGCCACGCCGATGCGCATCAAACTCGGGGATACGGTGGAAGGGTTCAGGCTGTCAGAAGTTTCGGAAAAAAGAGTTGTTTTTGCCAGAGGAGCCTCGACGGTAGAGGTCCCGCTGGATTATTTTCGTAAGACTGACATCGCTCAGCCGCGCAGGCCGGCGGCACCACCAACAGGCGCCGTAGGACAGGCGCCCGCGCCGCGAACTGTTACGCCAGGACAGACAAACGTGCCGGGGTCAAGAGTGCCCAGAACGATCCCCGCGTTGCCGCGGCGAGATCGCGAGCCCGCCGCAGGAGAATGACAGGGCCATTAGTCGACCGCAGGAGGAATAATGCGAGGAAAATGCTTTACATGGTTCGTCGTCTTCTCATATGTCTCAAGTGTTGCGTTGCCTCTGAATGTGCAAATCTTTCGGGAGGCCCAGGCTGCAGAACCAACAACTCCCCCTCAAGCCCAACCGGCGCCCGAGGCGGTGCCGCCGGCTCAGCCTCCGGTCGCTCCAGGCCCCCAAGGGACAGCACCGGCGCAACCCGGCGCCACTCCCAGCCGACCCGAGCGCACACTACTACCGCCTCCCGCAGTTTCTTCTGGGGGAATGGTTTCGCTCAATTTCAATCGCGCGGATTTGATCGAGATTATCCATATCCTCGCTCAGCATCTAAGACTCACTTACACCATCGATCCTGAGGTCAAGGGTACGGTTACGATCAACAGCTCCGAGCCCCTAAGAACAGAAGATCTGCTGCCGATTTTTCACCAAGTGCTGCGCATGAACGGCGCGGTAGCAGTCAGGGCGGGCAATATTTATCGGATCATGCCCATCAAGGACGGCAAGGGTCTGGCGCGGCCGGTGGGCTCGGGCAGGGAAGATAGTTTTGCCCTACAGATTGTGCCGGTGCGGTTCTTCGCCGTGGCCGAGATGAAAAAAGTGCTCACCCCTTTTGTTATGCCGGGTGGCGAGATCGTCGAAAATCCCAGGGGAAATTTTCTTATCATCGTTGATTTGCCCTCCAATATTCAGCGGCTAATGGAGATCGCTGACCTTATCGATGTCCAGGTTTTTGCCGGCACGCGCATGGAGATCTATCAGCCCAAGGTGGCGAGCGCGGAAGAACTTGCCACCGAGATGACAAAAGTCATGCAGGCCTATGCCGCGTCCGTACCCCAAACGGAGAATTTTACCGCGCAGTTCCTTGCTCTGCCACGAATCAACCAGCTCCTGGTGATCAGTCACAGCGAGGCGGCTTGGACTTATGCCAGAAGGTGGCTGGACCGCATCGACGTGATCGCTGAAGGCCCGGGGCGAAGAATTTTCGTCTATCCCGTAGAAAATGGGAAGGCCGACGAACTGGCGAACGTGTTGAGCGCGGCTCTTGGTCTACCCGCCCCAGCCGGTGGCGGCCCGAGGAGAACTTTGGAGGACTTGCATCGCTCGACCCCGGGGGGTGCAAGCCAGTTAGGCGGCGGTCGCTCGACGACTGGGATGCCTGGAACTTCGAGTTCCGGCTTTGGCGGGCAACAAGCGCAACCTTTCGGTGCCTACGCCGCGGCGCAAATTCCAGCCCCGGCTGGTCAACCTGCCGCGCCTGCGCCACAGGCGGTTCCCGGAGCTCCTGGAGTTCCCGGGCTTGCTCCTCTGCCGGGTGCTCCCAGACCTCCTGCCCCTGGGGCTCCCGCTGCCACGCCAAGACCTGAAGAGCAATTGCGGATCGTCGCCGACCCGGCGACCAATTCGCTGATCATTTATGGAACCGCGCAGGAGTTTCAAAATATAAAGAATATTTTGAAAGAGTTGGACGCGGTGCCCAGGCAGGTGTTGTTGGACGTTCTCGTGGCTGAGGTATCGCTAACTGACACGGAATCTTTGGGTATCGACTATGAAATCAAGAGCGGTAATACCACATTTTTTGATCGCACGTTCCCGTCGCGGGCTAGTGTCTTGGGTGGGCTCTTGAATAGCTTGGGCGCCGCAAGTGCTGCCGGCATTACTCCATTTCCCCTAGGTGTGACCGGGATTATTGGGTCGGGAAATAACGTGCGGGTTCTCGTGAACGCCCTGATGACGGATTCCCGCGTCAAGATCTTATCCTCCCCCAGTGTGCTAGCGACCGACAATCGGCCGGCGCGCATTCAAGTCGGCAGTGAAGAGCCGGTAGCGACGGGGCAGGTCACCGGCGCAACTGGCGCTGCAACCCTTTCTTCAAGCACCACCATCCAATATCGCAATACGGGGCGAATCGTAACGATTATTCCACAAGTCAATTCTAAGGGGTTGGTGAATCTTCAAACATTGGTAGAAGTGAGCCAGCGGGGACCGCTCGTCCAGGTGGGCACTAGTAACGATTTGTTTCCATCCTTTGACTTGCGGCAAGCCGAAACCACGGCGGTAGTGCAGGATGGCGATACGCTCGCGATCGGTGGGATGATCGCCGAAAATAAGCGTAGCGATAAGACAGGGATCCCCTATCTTATGGATATTCCGGTGTTGGGCCGCTTCTTCCGCAACACATCAGATGACACCAGACGGACCGAGCTCATCATGCTGATCACTCCGCATGTCATTCGCAACCGTAGTGAAGGCACTGCGTTTACAGAAGAATTCAAAAGCAAACTCTCAACCCTACGCAACGACCTTGAAAGGATGAGGTTGGACCGAGAGCGCGATTTGGAAAAAATGAAGCGCGACTGGCAAGAGCAACAAAAGCCCGCAGCTCCGGCCCCCGCAGACGAACCGCCAAGCCCGTCACCGAGTAGCAGCCCAGCCCGCCCGGAGCCAGCGGTTACGCCGTTACGAAACATCAATGTGGTTCCCGGTGGATTGCCTTTGACGCAGCCGAGCCCGGACTTAGGGGGCTCGACTGGCGGAAGCCCAGCGTCAGTGTTGGTAAGCCGTGTCTTACCGCCGCAAGCGGCGCCGGTTCAAGTTAAAGCAGCTGAACCGGCACAGCGAAAGGAAATCCCCGCGGCGCTTTCGGTGGTCGTGTCCAAAGAGCCGCCCCGCGTGACTCCTGTTACGAACCCAGCGCGCGAACCCTCTCGGCGGGGTCCGGTTTGGACGGTTCAGGTCGCCTCACTGAACCAAACCCGCGATGCCGACGGTATTGCCGATAAGCTAAAGGTCAAAGGCTACGATGCCTATGTGGTTGCTGCTGAGGTGAAATCTAAGATTTGGCATCGCGTCCGCGTGGGCCAGGGAGTCGATCTTAGTGAAGCCTTTGAGCTTCGGATGAGACTCAAAGGCAAGGAAAATTTTGACCAAGCGTTTATCGCGCTCCGATAGCTGAACTGCTCCTGGGTCTCGGTTTCGGAGCGTCGTCTTTCCCACGCTCTTCTCTCGGAGGTGCATTCCGGACGGTCTCCGGACTGTACTTGTTTCCTGCCGTTCAGCGCCATTCATTTAAGACCGGCTAACCATTGCAGAACGCCTCCAGCGCGCTGCCCCTGCTGGCTCCGTCAGGGATTTTCATAAGCGTCGCCGCTTTGTTATGATGGAATTGGTGATCGGCATCGGCCGGCATTTATGGCGAGGTGGATGCGGTTCCCGACCGTGCTCAGATCTAGCTGATTTGCTGGAGGAGCAAGACTGTTTTGAACGATCTTTCGAATGATATTCGGGAGGGGTATGAAGGCTGGCGACATTGATCCTCGTGCCGAAAGGGGCTATGTTTACTCGATTTCCAAAGGCGAGAGTTGTGGTGGGGTGCGTCAAGCTGATTCTCCTTGCACTTGAGGGGCTCCCGGTTGCATACAAGGTCTCTGGATCTCAATTATTAATATAACGGGTGAGGCGATTGTGAATCCAAACGAGCTGACTATTGAGCAAGTACAGGATATTCTTCGGGCGGAGCGTTACATTTGTGATCGCTCATTAGCTACGGTTGTCTATCTTTCATTGATTATGGGCAAGCCGTTGCTTCTGGAGGGTGAGGCCGGAGTCGGCAAGACGGAGATCGCCAAGGTGCTTTCCAAGGTTCTGAACGCCAAACTGATTCGCCTGCAGTGCTACGAAGGATTGGATGCCAACACGGCGCTGTACGAATGGAACTATCCCAAGCAGATGTTGCGCATCAAATTGGAAGAGGTGGAGCATGGGGATAAGGAAACCGTTGAGACCGAAATCTTCACCCAGGACTATTTGATCAAGCGGCCGTTGTTGGAAGCGATCCAAACCGACGGTGCAGGCCCCCCAGTGCTGCTGATAGACGAAATCGATCGCGCGGATATGGAATTCGAGGCGTTCTTGCTGGAGGTGCTTTCGGATTTTCAGATTACCATCCCCGAAATCGGCACCATCGCGGCGAAGCATCGGCCGTATGTCTTTTTGACCTCGAATCGAACTCGCGAGATTCATGACGCGCTCAAGCGCCGCTGCCTTTATCACTGGATCGAATACCCGAGCTTCGAAAAGGAATACGAGATCATTACCACCAAGTTCCCTGAGGTGGAGGGGAACATGGCAAAACAGATCTGCGCTTTCATGCAGAAGGTTCGCCAGATGAATTTCTACAAGCGGCCGGGCGTGGCAGAAACGCTGGATTGGGCTTCGGCTTTGATCGCTCTCAACCGCAGGGAATTGGACGACAAGACGGTGGTGGAGACCATGGGCTGCGTTTTTAAATATCGCGAGGATCTGCACCATCTGAGGGAACAGGTCGAAGGAAAGCAGCTTAATCTGGAGGCCCTGCTCAGGATGTCGCCTGAGTTGCTAAGTTAATTAAAGATGGAAATTACCCCGGAAGCCGTCGCCGCCGCCGTTGGCAACTTTTCCTCGGTGCGTGGCCAAGGAACCCTGCCTAATCTTTTGGCCTTCGGGCGGGCTCTAAAAGAGCTTGGTGTTAAAGTCAGCTTGAGCCAGGTGATCGATGTTTCGCGGGCGGTTGAGTTTGTCGATCTCGCCGACAAAGGGGATTTCCGCTCCCTGCTGCGCT
>JAHKKJ010000121.1 GCA_020027655.1 Deltaproteobacteria bacterium
TCACCCTCGGCCGAGTCTCCGTCTTTATCGCGCTTATGCTCGTTGTCGGCCGGCGCGTCTTTCCATGGTTGCTCTGGCAGATCGCCCGCACCGGCTCGCGGGAACTTTTTACTCTGTGCGTTATTGCAGCCGCCGTGGGTATCGCCTACGGCTCCGCCGAGCTTTTCGGCGTCTCCTTCGCCCTCGGCGCCTTTTTCGCCGGCATGGTGATGCGGGAGTCCCCGCTGAGCTATCGGGCTGCTGAAGAATCTTTGCCGCTGAGGGATGCGTTTTCGGTTCTGTTTTTTGTATCCGTGGGCATGCTGTTCGATCCCCACGTCCTGATTAGCGAGCCGATTCATGTAATCGTCGTCGTGGCGATCATTGTATTCGGCAAGTCACTGGCCGCCTTTTTTCTCGTTCTGCTGTTCCGCTACCCGCTCAATACAGCGCTCACGGTATCGGCCAGCCTGGCACAGATCGGCGAGTTTTCTTTCATCCTGGCGAACTTGGGCGTTTCCCTGGGGCTTCTTCCAACGGAAGGCCAGAGCCTCATTCTGGCGGGAGCAATCATCTCGATCGCGCTCAATCCGCTGGTCTTCCACGCCATCGAGCCTGCACAAGCCTGGATTCGAAGCCGCTCGAAACTTGCCCAAACCTTGGAACGTCCCGACGATCCCCTTGCGGTTCTGCCGATGACCGTTGACTTGACTCGCCTTACCGGCCAGGTCGTGTTGGTGGGCTATGGCCGCGTCGGCCGGCGCATCGGTGAAGCACTGACCGCGAATGGCATTTCTTTTGTCGTCGCCGAGGAGAATCGTGGGATCGTCGAGAAATTGCGCGAGAGCGGCGTGCCCGCGGTTTCCGGCGATGCTTCCGAACCAACGGTTCTCATTCAAGCGCATATCCACCGAGCGCGCATGCTGGTGATCGCCACGCCGGATACGCTGGATGTGCGCCGCATGATCGAGATCGCGCGCACGGTCAACCCGCGCATCGAGACGGTGGTGCGCACGCACAGCGAGGAAGAGGCGGTGCTTCTCGAAAAAGAAAATGCCGGCAAAGTTTTCCTGGGCGAGCACGAGCTGGCGCGCAGTATGATCCAACACGTGCTCGACCGCTACGCCGCTGGAACTGAGCGGCATCACTAGCGCCGCCGGCAAACCCTATTCCTATGCCAAACTTCGAGAAATGACAGAGTACGTGACAGCCAAATGACATCGTAGCTTTCCGGGATGTTCTCATTGACACCGTTTCACTGACGGCATAAGTTTCCTACCGATGTGGACCAACCGCACGGCGAATGTTACTGTATGGCATGCCACAACGAATGGACTTCGAATGTCACGTCATGCGCTCCACGCTCTGCTTTCCTTCGTCATTGCTATGATCACCGCTGGCCCTGGCTCGTCGACACTCGCGCAAACTTCCTCCGCCGAAGAAGCGCTGGTGAAAAAGGCCCGGGCGATCCACGAGAAGGTGATCACCCTGGACACTCACATCGATTTCTCTCCAGGTGATCTAGTCGGTGAGCGAAATTACACGCAGCGCCTCGAGACCCAGTTCAACCTACCCAATATGATCGACGGCGGCCTTGATGCACTATTCTTTAGTATTTATGTCGGCCAAACGAGAGAAGCGCAGAATCCGGATGCATTCAAACCCGCGGGCTACGAGCGTGCCTACAAGCTCGCGGTTGAGAAATTCGATGCGGTCCTTCGCTTTACTCGCGAGATTGCGCCGGACAAGATCGAGCTGGCGCTCAATGCCGCCGACGTGCGCCGGATCAACGCGCAAGGAAAAAAAGTCGCCCTGATGGGCGTCGAGAACGGCTATACTATCGGCGAGGACATCGCCCGCGTCAAGGAATTCTACGATCGCGGTGCGCGCTACCTGTCGCTCACCCATAACGGCCACAATCAGCTCGCCGACTCGCAAACCGGCGAGCGCGATGGCTGGAAATGGAACGGGCTCTCGCCCCTCGGCAAGCAAGTTGTCGGCGAACTGAACCGCCTCGGAATTATGGTCGACGTGTCCCACGCGTCCAAGCAGTCGATGATGCAAATGGCGGCGCTGTCCAGGGCGCCCATCATCGCGTCCCATTCTGCCCCCCGCGCGCTCTGCGATGTAAGCCGCAACATGGACGACGAGCAATTGCTGGCGCTGAAGCGAACCGGCGGCGTCATTCAGGTGTTCGCCTATAGCAGCTCCATCAAGACGACGCGGCCCGATTCACCCGAACGCGCTGCGGCCCTCGCAGCCGCAAGGAAAGAACACAATCTGCCCGAGCCAACCGGGCCCGGCCAACCCGCGCGCTTCCAAGCAGCGCTCAAAAAACTGTCGGCCGATGGCCGCGCGGAATACGAAAAGCAACTCGCCGAAATCGACAAGCAACACCCCGGCGATCCGCCCGCCAACCTCAAGGACTTCGTCGACCATATCGACTACGCCGTCAGGCTCATCGGTATCGACCACGTCGGCATCGCATCCGACTTCGACGGCGGCGGCGGCGTCATCGGCTGGAACGACGCCAGCGAAACCTTCAACGTGACGCTGGAGCTTGTCCGCCGCGGCTATACTGAACAGCAAATAGAAAAACTCTGGGGCGGCAACCTGCTTAGAGTGATGGACGCAGTGCAGCGGATCGCGGGGGAACTGCAGAAAAATTGAAGTTTTCTGCGTTCTCGATTCGATAGACGTACAGGATTGAATGGTGTCGCGGCCACGGATTTGCTTTGTCTATCAGCAACGAAAGCCACCACTACCAGCTCACCAAAGACAAGTTTGTTGCAGAATGGTGGCCGTCTGATTGTGGCACCGCTCCTTTTCGCTCGGATGCCTCCTCTTACCGCAATACCTCCCGTGCCGTGAGATCCTTGAGCTGCGCACTTGACATCTCCAATAGTTCTCCAAAGACCGCTTCATTGTCTTCACCCGCGGAGTGAGCGATTTCGTCACGGCAGACATCGCTTGCCGCCAGCCGCACGGACGGTCCGGCGCGAGTCACCCAGCCGACTTGCGGGAGGTAGACGTCCCGTGCGCAGCCGCGCTCGCGCAGATGGGGATCACGGTAGAGATCTTCCGCGGTCTGCACAACGCCCGCTGCGATTCCGTCCCGCTGCAAGATCAACATGACCTGATGCGGAGTGTGCTGCGCTGTCCACGATTCGACTAGCGCATCGAGTTCCTTGCGATTGGCAAGGCGTGCGGGAAGATCGACGAAGCGCGGATCCGCAGCCCATTCACGATGCCCTGCGATTTCATAGAATCGTACCCACTCTTCTTGCGTCTCAACAGAGATGACGCACCAACGGTCGTCACCCCGGCAACGATAGCAGCCGTGAGGCGCGGCCAAAGGACTAAAATTCCCCTGAGGCTCCGGTTCGCGGTCATTGATAAGCAGTTCCAAGAAAGCCGGACCAAGCATGGAGGCCGCAGTTTCCGCCTGGGAGATATCGATGTATTGGCCTTTACCGGTTTGGGCGCGGTAGTGCAGCGCAGCCAGTATGGCGAGGGCACCGTAAGAGGGTGCGACGTAGTCGGGAAATGCTGTCTGGCAGGCCGCGCCGGGCCGCTCGACTTCCGGGTCGCGCCAGAGGTAAGTCATTCCCGAGAAGGCCATAAGGATCGGGCCAAAGCTGACAAAATCGCGCCGCGGTCCTGTCTGGCCGAATGCCTGTAGACTCGCCATGATGATATCTTCGCGAACTTCCTTCATGCGCGGATAATCCAATCCCCAGCTCGCCATGACCCGCGCGCTGAAGTTCTCGGCGACGACGTCTGACAAGGCAATCAGTCTCTTGGCGAGCGCCAGCCCTTCCGGATGTTTCATATTGATGGCGATTCGCTTTTTGTTGCGATGGCTTTCCAGGTCAGAGGCGATCTGGAACCGCTGGCCGCGTTGCGGGCTGCGTACAGTTCGACCGGCTTCAACGGTGATGACTTGGGCCCCATGTTCGGCCAGCAAACTTCCCAGGGCCGGCCCGACGATGCCGGTGGGAAAACTGAGAACTCGAATGCCGGCAAAAGGCAATGAATGAGACGCCCGTTCCGATGAGCGGCGAAGCGCTTCCAGCCACGGTGAGGATTTTGCAAATTCGTTGGTGATTGCCTGTTGATGTTCTCCAAGTAGCGGAGCTCCCCGCTCGATGCGCCAGGGACTTTCGGAAAACTTGTAAGGATCGCCGGGAAAGCGATGCCGCCCGAGATATGAATGATCGACTTCGACGACGTATTTGCGATGTTGCGTCTGCGGGTCATCCAAGAAAGCGCTGGGCGAATTGATGGGCGATGCGGCCAACCGATGGGATTGAAACTCCTCGAAGAATGTTTTCGCATCCGAGGTCAAGGTGCGCGCCTCGATAATTCGGTCAAGAACCGGCCGCAACGGATGGCGGTTCTGGACGTTTTCGAGTTTCGGGTCCATAAGCTCTGCCGGGTTTCCCAACCACTCGACCAGACGCTTCCAGTGGTCCGGCTGATTGCAAAAGATCCTCGCGTATCCGTCCTTGCATTTGTAGGTCTCTGCCACGGTTGTCGATTGACTGTGGCCCGTGCGTTCCGGAATCTCGCCCGTCACGCTGTACCGCGTGATGATTCTGAGGAAGGGATCAGCGACGAGGACATCCTGCAGAGAAACTTCCACGTGGTCGCCACGGCCCGTAAAGCGCCGGTTGTAGAGCGCCACAAGAGTTCCGAAAGCTGCGTGAACCGAGCCTAGATGGTACGCAACGTCACATGGACCCATGAGCGGCGCACGCTGCGGCTGGCCACAGAGATTCATCAAACCACCCATAGCGAACGCAACAATGTTGGGTGCCTTGAAGTCGCGATAAGGTCCCGTGAGTCCAAAGCCGGTTATCGAGGTCAGGACCAGCGACGGGCGGATAACCTGCAGCGCCCGGTAACCGATACCGATCCGATCCAGATATCCAGGTGGCCGATCTTCAATCAATACGTCGGCGTTCGCTACCAGAGCGCGGAATGTGGTTTGCCCTTGGACGGTTTCGAGGTCGAGGACGATACCCTTCTTATTCGTGTGATACCCAGCAAATGACAAGCTGCCGCCAGGATGCACGATATCATTTTTGAACGGCCCTTCGCGCCGCATGGGATCGCCGGCGGGCGGCTCGATGAGAATCACCTCCGCGCCTAAGTTGGCGAGGAGCATACCACAGTAGCCTCCCATGCGGCCGGCGAGGTCGAGAACACGCAACCCGGAGAGCGCGCCAGAGGAATTCAATTCAACAGGCATTTTAGAGTCGGTTAATGGATGATTCTACTGCTTAGGGATGGAAGTGAGCTTTCCACTGCTATCGTATACTTCGACCGGACCATAGGGTTCCAAGACGGATTGAATCTTTAGACCGTCACCCACCGCGACAAGCTGCATCGTATCGGGGTCGAGATACTTGCGAGCCACCCGCTGCACGTCCTCCGCAGTCACCGCCATGATCTTGCCTGGGTAGGTATCCCAATAGTCCTCCGGCAGGCGAAACTGTACGCGCGAAGCCGCAAGCCCTAGGATCGCCGTCGGCTGTTCCAGCGACAGCGCAAAGCGCGCCGCGATGGCCCGTTTGCTGTCTTCCAATTCGGCGAGCGGAACGGTTTGGTCTCGGATCCGGCCAATCTCTTTGAAAAACTCTACGAGCGCTCCGGTGGTCACTTCCGTTCGCATGTTACCGCCTGCACGCCACGGTCCAGGGTAACGTAGAGCGCTAAAGTCGCTATAGACCCCGTAGGTGTAACCTTTCTCTTCGCGAAGGTTTAAGAACAACCGCCCCGAAACGCCGCCGCCGAGGATGTGGTTCATGACCACCATAGGAATATAATCCGGACTGCGGCGCTCGATGGCGATATTGCCTAGCGCCACGGTTGTTTGGACTGAGTTCGGCCGGTGAACGAGATAAACCTTGCGCGAGGTGGCCGCAACAGGATTAGGAGGCCAGGTGCGTTTGACATCGTTTCGCTGCCAGCCGGCAAACCATTTTTCGAGCCGCGGGATGAGTTCTCGGGCGCGAACATCGCCGGCGATCGCAAGCAGTGCATTTTGCGGCGCATAGCGTTCCCGATACCATCTCATGAGAGCTTCTTGAGTCAGCGCGTCTAAAGATTCAACCGTCGGAGAGACGGTGGCGGCGGGATGATCGCCGTAAACGGCGCGGTTGAAACGTTCATTGACGAGAAAGTTCGCCGCCGAACGTTGTTGACGGAGCTGGGCGCGCTGCCTTTGTTTCAGTTTCTCAAGCTCTTCCTGCGGAAAACTGGGATTGAGGAGCACGTCGACGGCCAGGGCAAACCAGGAATCGAAGTTGTCACTCAAACCCGAGGCGCTAAACACAACCTGGGAGGAGCCAAAGGACCCGGCAGCTCCCAGAGTCGCGCCCAGGCGGTCGATCTCTTCCGCGATCTGTAAGCTGGTGCGCGACTTCGTGCCTTCACGCAGCATTTGCGCCGTAACGTTAGCTAAGCCGGTCATGCTTGGCGGTTCGAACAGTGCCCCGGCGCCGCCAATACGCAATTGCGCGAAAACCGAGGGCGTCCGGTGATCTTCCAGAATCAGCACGGTCAACCCATTTTGTAGTTTGGCTTCAACGGGTTTTGGTAGTTTGACCTGCAGCACTTCCTCCGATAGCGGCGCTTTGTTTTTGCGCTCGACCTTGCTGCCCGGCGTTTCAATCGATTCCTGAGCTTTGAGCAGCGGCAGATTCGGGTCCAGGAAGGCGACACCCAAAACAAGGCAGGCAACGATGCACGCTGAATATCTTATGAGGGCTTTCCTACGCATGATCTTTGAAGCTAACGATCATCCAGTGCCGCTTTTGCTGCCGCGGGCTTGGGCATGGTAATAACGACGGTTCGTTGGGTCTCCTTCAAATAGGTGCGCGCAACCCGCTGTAGATCGCTTTTAGTCACTTGACTGTATTTTTGCTGCACTGAATTGATGAGCTGCGGATCGTTGTAATACACGGCGTAGTGACCGAAAGCGTTAGCCCTTGCCCGGGTGCTGTACCGTTGCTGGGCGCGCTGGCGGCGTAACTGCATTTGTACCTTGCTTAGCTCCCAATCGGCGATTTGCTCGTTCTGCAATCGTTCTATATCTTCGTAAATTAGTTTCTCCAGGGCTGCTAAATCGGTCCCAGGCCGAGCCGTAATGGAGAACCAAAAAAGCGACGGGCCGCGCCGCTCATCCGGCCCAGCGGAAGCGCTGAGCGCCACCTCCTTCTCCTTTATCAGCTTTTGAT
The DNA here is from genome assembly GCA_020027655.1 of Deltaproteobacteria bacterium. Classification (GTDB taxonomy): domain Bacteria; phylum Desulfobacterota; class Binatia; order UBA9968; family UBA9968; genus DAIRFP01. The sequence continues at coordinate 7,224 of JAHKKJ010000121.1, forward strand.
AGAGACGCGACGACACACCGCCCGATAGCACCTGTCCCAGCACTGAAAGCGCATACCAATCCGGCGTGTTGCCCGCCGGAATTTTATATACGATATCCAAGCGCGGAGTATGCGCGAAAGCATCCTCGATGATCTTGCGACGTTCAGTTTTCTGCTCCGGTTCGGCGACATCGGGTACGGGCGGCGCTGGTTGCGCGGGGATACTTTCGAAGTATTTCTTGATCAACCTCAAGGCGACGTCCATCTGGAAGTCTCCTACCAACGATAGCACGGCATTATTGGGCGCGTAGTAAATGCGAAAGAAATCCGCGGCGTCTTGAACCGTGGCGGCGTTTAGGTCTTCCATCGAGCCGATAACCGAATGCTGGTACGCGAAATTGGCATAAGCGGTTGCGATCACCGCCTCGTGGGTTCTCCCATAGGGGCGGTTGTCGATGTTCTGCCGCCGCTCCTCTTGCACCGTTTGCCGCTGATTGTCGAGGTTGGGCTGCGTAATGTTCAGCGCGCGCATACGGTCCGCCTCGAGAAAAATCCCGAGCTCCAACTGGTTCGCCGGCAAGGTCTCAAAGTAGTTGGTCCGGTCGGCGTTGGTGGTGCCGTTGGCGCTGCCGCCGTTGTTTTGCACCAGAATAAAGTGCTCCCCCTTGCCAACATTCTCCGACCCCTGAAACAGCATATGCTCGAACAGATGGGCGAAGCCGGTCCGTCCCGGCCGCTCGTCGCGTGAGCCGACATTGTAGGTGACACAGATGGAATAGGTCGGCGCGCTATGATCCAGGGCGAGGATGACCCTGAGACCGTTGTTCAGTCTAAATTCTTTGAAGGCGACGTCAAAGGACTTGGTTAACTTAGGGACGGTCTGATTAGACTCGGATTCCGCGCTCTCAAGCAGGGTGCCCGTAACAATCGATGCCAGCACGATCAACCCCGCTACAAAAGATTTTGCTGTTTTCACTGGCTGTTCGTGCATTGCGCCAACTTCGAGTTATCCGACGTTCGATATAGCAGTATATTTCTATCAGGGCAGCTTCAGCAAGCTCCGGGCGAGTTTTACCGTTGACTCCTGCAACGCAAGGGCATAAGGGAAAGGCCAGCAAAAACAGTTCACGCCCGATGGAGGTAGCCCTTATGAAAACGTCTTGGGAATCAGTTAACGTCGATGGCAGTCCGATGCGCC
>JAHKKJ010000122.1 GCA_020027655.1 Deltaproteobacteria bacterium
TGACCATGGGCGTTATGCTCTCAAGCTTTGTACCGGCGGCGGTGCTCGGCTCGACCGGGGTTCTCTATGACATCGATAAACTGAGCTATCTTGGATCTCCTACCAGCGGCGAACCTTACATTTTTTTGAGCCGTAAGGAGGCACGCCTGGATAGCATGGAGAAGCTCCGTAGCGCCTCAGGGGTGCGTATCGGCGCTCAGTCCGTGGGGCATAACCTCTATAACATCGGCCGAATCCTCGCGTACCTGGTCGGCATGAAAGAGCCAAAGTTTGTTACCGGATTCGCCCAAGGCAACGAAGTCAATCTGGCCTTGATGCAAGGCGAGCTCGACGCCAGGTGGACCATACAAGCCACTCTGGTACGAGAAGCGCCTGACTGGATCGAGAAGAAACTGGTGGATTTCCATGTGGTCAACGAGGTTCCGAAGGGGCGAAGACACCCCCATCCCGTCTTCGCCCAGTTGCCCGATATTGAACGGTTTACGAAAACCGAGAAGGACCGAAAACTTCTTGCCATGCAAAGGGCCTTTGTAAGTGCGGGAACTCCTTTCATCCTTCCTCCGGGAACACCCCCCGATAAGGTCCAGATCCTGCGGGAAGCGATGCGAAAAACTTTTAGTGACCCTGAATTCTACGCGGAATTTAAAAAGCTTGTCGGCGAGGAGCCTACGCCGTTGATGTCGGAGGAACTCGAGAAGGCAATTCGCGCATTACCTCGGGACCGAGAAGTTGTCGAATTGTTTAACAAGATCTCCGGCGCGGAGGCTTTGCCGCCGCGACCGTAGGCTGTGTCACTTGCCACAGCCGATCTACATTGGAAAGAGCAACTGACCAAACATGGGGAGAGTGCGTTTTCGAGGTCTTTTCTTTCTAGATAATATTAAGTAGCCCCTCTTTGCTACGCCAGGTTCAGCGTGTTGGCCGCGAACATCTCCTCCGGAGTGACCAGGCGCGGCAGGATCTTCTGTTCGTGCGCGAACCGGATGATGGCCTCCAGCGCCTTGCGATTGCGTGCCAGGCCGTTGGGGAGCGGATCGTCACCCACGATGCTTCGACGCTTGACCAGGACCTGTAGATCGGCCGGCAGTTCGGCGCCTGAGCCAAGCTGCTTGAGGAACTGCGCCTTGGCGGCCTCGAAGCCGGTGAACAGCCGTGGCGCCAGCGAGGGATCGGACTGGAGCAGCGCGTCCTTGACCACAACCGTGTGGTTGATGGGATAGATGCCTGTCTTCCGGTACCAGACGGCCTCGGCTGCGGCCGCGTCGGGGATAAGCGGCTTGACGTCCGGAGAGTCGATCTTGCCGACGCCGATGGCGGCCGCGAGCTCACCCTCGACGAGCATCTCGGCCAGATTTGCCCCAGGTCGCTCCATCACGTTGGCGGGCTTGCGGTACTCCTGAACGTGTTCTTCGTCGACCACCACCCAGGTGATCTTGTCGAGGTCGACGCCGTACTCCGTCGCCAAAATCCCCCTCGCCCAGACACCCGTGGTGACGGTGTACGCGCGCACGCCCACCTTCTTGCCCTCGAGATCCTTCGGCGACTGCACGCCGGACTTTATGTTATAGACCATGGCGGAGTGGTGAAACTGGCGCATGACGAAGACGGGCAGCGCCGTGAACGGTTTGTCGTGGGCTTTGGCGGTCAGGTACGTGGTGATGGCCATCTCGCAGACGTCGAATTCGAGGGTGCGGCACATGCGGCGGAAAGCGCCGATGATCGGCGAAATCTCGACATGCTCGAACTGAACGCCGGGCACGGACACGGTGCCATCCTTCAGGCCTTTCGTGTGCGGGTAGGTCGCAATCGCGGTCTTGAGAACGGTCATGTCATCCTCCTATGAGCATCGATGCGCCGCCGGCGCCAAACTTTTTCCACTTTGGCGGCTCGTTTATCTCACGCTGAAGAATTCCTGGATGAATTAAGAAGGATAACTCTCATTCCATCCTTGCGCTTTCATCCCCATCCTTTTCTTACCGCACCTATACCGCCGCGCTTGACGAAGCGTCAAGGCCAAAGAGTCTGTCGCGACGGTATTCCAGTCTGGATTTCTAAGAATTAGACTTGTCCCCTTTTCCTGCGGCTCATGTTCAAGGTTGAGCGACTTCAAACCGACGCGCTCACTTACGATTAGCTTGACATGACAACTCGTCATTGACTACGCTCTGACTCAGTTGGATGTCTGCGGACTCCGCTGGACGCGGCGGACCCAAAGACTGCAATTTGCGAAATCCGGAACGAGCGTGTTTGGAACTTTCTGATTTTGACGATTGAAATTGTTTCGAATTTCGGCTTTCGAGTTTCGAATTTGCAGCTTGGTTTCTCTCTTTTTTCAGCCCAAAATTTGAAATATCTTTGGATAGATTTGACTTTCAAGATCGTGCTTAAAGACTTTTTAACATCATTCACGACGTGATGAGTGAGACGTGGCTGGTTAAGAAGGCCGGTCCGAGCCTGGCCATTGAGGATATGATCGCGCGCATACTCGGGCCCGAGTTCGTGGTCGAGGAGTTCGACCCGGCGCGGTCGCTTGTACAACAGGTAGACAAGGCCCACGTGCTCTTGGTCCGAAGCCTGCCGGTGACGCGAGAAGTGATCGACGCAGCTCCGCGCCTGCGTTTAATCCAACGGCCGGGCGTCCATTTAGAAGCCGTTGATGTCGGGTACGCTAGCGCGAGAGGAATTCCCGTGTGCAATGTACCGGCAACACTGACCCACGGCGGCGGCGACGTTGCAGAGCATGTCATCTTCCTGGCGTTGGCGCTGGCCAAGAAATATCGAGAAGCGCTGGCCTCGCTGGACGCGCGGCGCATCGGGGTGCCCAGCACCCACGTTCTCCGGGGAAAAGTCTTTGGCCTGGTCGGGTTGGGGCGGACGGGAAGCGCCGTGGTGGGAATGGCGCGCGGGTTCGGAATGCGCGTCTGGGCGGTCAAACGCACCGTGAGCGAGGGGATGCGCGAGGCGATGGGACTGGAGTGGTTGAAGACGCACGACCATCTTCCGGAACTCCTCCGCCAGAGCGATTTCGTCTCCCTCCATGTTCCGCTTAATAAAGAAACGGAAGGGATGATCGGGCCGGCCGAGATCGCTCTGATGAAGCCGAGCGCTTTTCTCATTAACGTCGCGCGCGGTCGCGTCGTGGATCGCGCGGCGTTACTGGCGGCGCTAGGTGCGCAACGGCTGGCGGGAGCCGGTTTGGATGTCTATTGGAATGAGCCGATCGATCCGAACGATTCGTTGCTGGCGCTACCAAACGTGATCGCCACCCCCCATATAGCGAATATGACCCTGGAGACCATAGAGACGATCGCACGGGTATCGGCAGACAATATCCGGCGGGTGCAAGCGGGATTGCCCCCCATGCATCAAATCTTGAACTCTTCTAACGTTGCCAATCAATGCTAGATGAAAATCAGGTGCCCCGGTCGGCGGTGTATTGCCCAGCGGGAACTGTACCGTCCGTCTAAGACGAACTGAAAAATAGAATAGCGGAGGTTTTACTGATGCGCCAAACCGATTGGGCGAAAACATACGCGGCAATGGATAATCGGATTGTTTTTAAATACGAGCAACTGCCCGATGGGGAGCAGATCGGGAAGCGACCGCAACCGGAAAGTTAACCGGCAAAAAATTTGTGAAGCAGAATAACCGCTGAGAAACCCTCATCTGCCCTTCGACTAAGCTCAGGGCGAACGGGAATTGCATTGATAACATTGACAAGCTTCCGTTCGTGCTGAGGTTCTCGAAGCATGAACGGAAGCTTGTCAGCAGAACCAACATCAGGATCAACCTGAGATCACCCAATGGCGGAAAAATTCAGTGCCCAGTTAAGACGTCGCGGAGAGCGGATTTGGCGAGCGATTGAGGGTCATTCATTCCTGCGTGAGCTGCACGCCGGGACCTTGCCGATGGATCGGTTCACTTATTTTATCCTGCAAGATTACGTGTACTTGCTGGACTTTGCTCAAATCCTCTGTCAGGGCGGAGCCAAGTCGCCAGATCTCGAAACCCTGGAGTTGTTTGCCCGTCACGCGCTCGGCGCGGTTGAAGTGGAGCGTAGTTTCCACACAAGCTTCGGAAAGAGTCTCGGATTGTCACGCCAACAGTTGGATGGCGTGCCCAAGGGTCCGACTACGCAGGCGTATATTGGCCATTTACAGTCGGTGGCGCGCAGCGGGACCCTGGGGGAGCTGGTCGCGGCAGTTCTTCCTTGTTACTGGATTTATGGCGAGGTAGGACGGCGCCTCTACAGAAATCGCCCCAGCAAGCCGAAGATTTACCGGCAGTGGATCGAGACCTATGCATCTGAATCGTTCTGGCAGCCGGTGCGGGAGCAGATTCAATTAATGGACAAACTCGGGGCAGCGGCCAACAGCAGCGAGAGGAAGCGCATGGCTGAGTATTTCATGCTGAGCAGCCGCTACGAGTTTATGTTCTGGGAGCAAGCCTACCGGTTGGAGAGTTGGCCGCTGTGAGTGTTTTCAAGCCGGCAAAAAACATAGGCTCAAACCTGGAGCGATTTGATGACGGCGATTTCTTCGAGGAGTACCAAATTCACGTCGAGACCGTGCCGTGCATAGTAGCCCATCTCTTTGTTTTTCCTGCGCCTCGGCGTAGGGCTGCGCCAGTCACGCTGATACAAGCGCGCAAAAAATTGAAATCAGTGTTTGAAACCATCGGTTACCCATGGTTGTACTCCTCAACTGAATTCTTCCATTTCGGCGGGTTTGATTCCCCGCAGCTTGCTGCGTAAAGGCGCTTGTTAGGTCCGTCAGAGTCCGTCATTCCCGCATGTTTTTAGCGGGAATCCAGGCGAAACTCGGACTGGACCCCCGATTAAAACATTCGGGGGTGACAAATTCGGGTCACGTCATAGTGGTCTATCGATACCCCGCAGCTTGCTGCGGGGTGGTTCATTATCCTGATCAAAAACATCGAGTCAAGTTTCCTGCTTGGCATACTCACAGCGTGGGCAGACTCGAGGAGAGGCGCCTACGAGGACCGGCCAGCCGCATTCGCCGCAACTCACCACAGGCTCTCCCAGCATCCCTCGAACCATTGAGCCGCAGCGCCTGCCGCCGCAGGGACCGGTTCCGACTCCGGTCCGTTTGCTTACTTGCTCGAAAGTCTTAGCCCCGGCTTGGATCGCTTTGAGCACGGTACCTTTGCGGATCTTGTTGCACAGGCAGGCCGGTTTGAAGTTTTCGATGACCGCCTGCTCTCTGGCCTTTTGTTCTAGCTCGTCGATGGCGGGGTGCCCTTCCTTTGCTGTGAATTCCTCAGCAGTGTAGCACAATTTTGCTCGAAGCTAATTACCGGGTGCCGATGACCAGGGAGGAGGTGAGGGGAGGCGGTAGGTTGATTTGCCGCACCCGGGATAAGCCGGCTTGTTCCATCCAGCTTTTGATTTCGCTAAAGCTATAACAGCGGCCTGATTCGGTCGTCAGCAGCATTAGCAAACTAAAGATGGCGCCCACTGGCGGAGTCGTGCGGCTATCGTCGAGAATGTGATCTTTCACGACAATTTGTCCGCCGAGTTTAAGGTTAGAAACGAGTTTGCGGATCAACGATCGGTTGCTTTCAAAGCTTTCGCCGTGGATGATGTTGGAAAGAAAAATGACGTCGTAGCTCCCCGGAATCGGCGCTTTCCGATAGTCGCCGGCGATGAGCCGGATTCGTTCTGCCATAGCGGCTTCCCGAACATATCTTTCGGTGACGGCAAGCGTGCCGGGCAGATCGAAGATCGTGACGCGAAGCCGGGCGAAGCGCTTGCAGAGCGCGATCGGATAGGTTGCCGGGCCCGAGCCGACGTCCAGCAGCTCGGCAATGCCGCTCCAATCGATAGCGTTCGCCGTCACTTCTGCGTCACCGCGGGCTTTGACCAAAGAGTCCATTGCGTTGATGAAAATCTCGGTTTCCGCCGGATGGTTCTGGTACATGTTCGAGGGACGAACGGGTTGGCCGGAGCGAATGGCCTCGGGAAGTTTCTCCCAACAAGTCCACAACAACGATTCGAAACGGATCATAGCGCCGACATATTGCGGTGAGCTTTTGAGCAGATACTTTGCTGCGGCTTCTGTCAGAGAAAAATATTCGGCCCGTTTGTGTAGCAGTTCCAAGGACGCCAGAGCGTTGAGCAGCAGTTCCGTTGCCTTCGGCTCGAGCTTGAGTCGATTCGCCACCGCTTCAGCGGTGGCTGCGGAGTTTTCCAGGGCATCGAAAATCGTCAATTCCAGGGCGGTCTGAGTGAGCCGCGCTTCAACGTGACCGCCGGCCAATCGCATAAGTTTCGGAAAGTCCATCGCGCCGCTTCGGTATTTAGAGCCTTTCGATGATGCGGTAGCTCCGGCTCTTTGGTTTCAGCGGCGCGACGATGCCGTTTTTCACCATGGAGCGAATCTCCCGGTAGGCGGCGTCGCGATCGACTTCGGCGATGCGTTCATATTCAGCGGTGGAGAAGGTCTTGCCGTGACAGAAGGCGTAGGCCAGGAGCCGACGCTGGCGAAAGTTGATCTGAGCCGCAGGAAACTGGTTGAGCCAGCGCAGGGTGTCTTCGTCATAGACGGGTGTGTTGCGCAAAGTGACAATGAAAAGAAATCCTTCGGCGGAAAATTCCGGAGGGCGGAGACCGTAGTGCTCCATCTCCTGGAAAATCCTCGGTATGCCTTCGCCCATTTCCTTCAGATAACCGAGATCCGCTAGCACACGTACGATCAGCGGGTTGCGGGAAAAGTGAATGCTCTTGTGCTGACGCAGTTGTTCGAGGGTTACGGGTGGAGGCGGAGGACCGGGACTGCGCACTTCGATCCGATCATCGAACATCCAAATCTCGATGGCAGCCCCGGCGATGCCGTAATCCCGGTGCGCTACCGCGTTAACCAAGGCCTCCTGCCAAGCAAAAGTGGGATACTCGAGTCGCTCCCGGAAAAACAGGTCGTGGAGCACGGTCCGTTCCCGGACATGCTCCTTGATCCGCCCCACAGCTTCATCGATCAGGCGCACCAGCGGTGCCTCGAAGCGAATGCGCTTGACGACATTGAGAGACGCGCCGTGCTGCCTCTCGGTGCCTTCGTATTTGACGAAGTCGATGCCGCAACGAGGGTGCCAAAAAGCCGGATCTTTGGCGAAAAGCAGTAAACTTGCCATGCTGGGAGTCGGTGGGCGTCGGGAGGTATCCACCAGATGATAGGAGTGAGCAAGAACCGCCTCCGGAGGCCTGGGATCTTCGATCCGGGCCAGCAAACCGGCAACGGCGGTCGGGTCCAGATCGTCCCATGCGGCGTTCAAAGGTTGCTGCCTTTCGTAAAGCACGGTTCGCTTGGCTTCTTTGAGAGCTTGAATTTGTTCCGTGGGAAGCGACGGTGTCTCAGTCGCGACACGATAAAACGAACGTCCACCCGTGACACGATAGACTTCAAGCGCGGAAGCCACTTCGAATTTGATTAGCAGGAGATTGCCGAGTCGAATTTTTGCCGATGCTGGGCTGAGCGGGGGAGTGAGCAGTGTTTGAGGGGCCTGGATCAAGCTTTGGACTTCGATTGGTTCGTGAGGGATACCCGTGACGCTGCGGTCGGGTTCGACGCCGACCAAAAGCGTTCCACCGTCGGCATTGGCCATCCCGGAGAGAATGCGGACTATCTCACGGGCGAGCTCTTCGTCTCTTTTCTTCTGAATTCCGCCCCGCCGATACTCGTAGGCGCTTACGAATTCCAGAAATTGTCCACGCTCCTGCTTGAGAAGGAGTCCGATTTCTTCAGCATGCATGGTACTGGCTCGTTAGAGTCCGAGTGACTTGATTCAGCGGAAGGACAACGATGTTGACCCGCTCAGTGGTTTGTGCCGTTGAGCCTGACGATCTCCAGTACGACCTCAGCAGAAAGATAGAGATCTTTGAGATCCAGCCATTCGTTGACCGTATGAATTTCTCGCATGCCGGTGGATAAGTTGGCGACCTCCAGCCCTTTTTGGTTCAGCACGTTGGCGTCGCAACCGCCGCCGGTGGCGAGGGTTTTTAATTCGAGATGGAGGTTCTTGGCTGCTGCTTGCACAAGTCTTACAATCGCCGAGTCGTCAGGAACGTGCATGCGGTCGTAGTCGCGATCAATCTTTGCTTCGACCGTGGCCTGAAAACGCTTGCCATCCAGTTCCAAGACGTGCCGGCGGGCCGCCTCACGGAGACACTCCAACATATGCTGCGTCTGGCGCTCCAGTTTTTCCTCGCTGTGACTCCTTGCTTCACCCCGGAGCACCACCGAGTTTGGGACGATGTTGACGGCCATGCCACCCTCGATGACACCGATGTTGGCCGTGGTCTCATGGTCGATTCGCCCGAGCCGCATGCCCGAGATTCCTTCAGCAGCGACTTTAATCGCGT